>CAZGLU010000291.1:0-5173 GCA_964526095.1 uncultured Anaerolineaceae bacterium
CACCCTATCCTACACTCTTTCCCTACACGACGCTCTTCCGATCTACACAACGCGCTCGGCCTGGCGAAGGCCAAGGGCGCGCGCTTTTTGCTGGCATCTACCTCGGAGGTGTACGGCGATCCGCTGGTGCACCCGCAGACCGAGGACTACGTCGGCAACGTGGACGCGATCGGGCCGCGTGGCGTGTACGACGAAGCGAAACGGTTTGCCGAGGCGATCACGATGGCTTACCACCGGGCGCACGGCGTCGATACGCGCATCGTGCGCATTTTCAATACGTATGGTCCGCGCATGCGCCTGGACGATGGGCGCGTCGTCCCGAACTTCATCGGGCAGGCGCTGCGCGGCGAGCCGCTCACGATCTACGGCGACGGGTCGCAGACGCGCAGTTTTTGTTACGTCAGCGATCTGATCGAGGGCATCTACCGGCTGCTGATGGTGGACTTCGCCGAGCCGGTGAATATCGGCAACCCGACCGAGATAAGCATCCGCGAGCTGGCCGAACGGGTGAACGAGATGACCGGCAACCCCGGCGGCTTGCGCGAGGTGCCGGACGCGCGTATCAAGGGCGACCCGCAGACGCGCCGGCCGGACATCACGCGCGCCCGCAAGCTGTTGGGCTGGGAGCCTACCGTGTCGCTCGAGGAAGGGCTGCGCCGTACGATCGAGTACTTCCGGGACCGCGTCTGATGCTGACCGCCGCTCGCCCACCTGCCCCCGTCGCCCGCGTGCTGTGGGGTGCCGCCGCGCTCGCCCTCGGGCTGGGGGCGGCGCTGCTGCCGTTGCCGCTGGCCGCCGGGGCGATCGGGCTGGCGGTGTTGGGCGTGGCGGCGCTGATCGAACCGGCGCTGGCCGTGGTCCTGATGCTGGCCATCGCCCCGTTGAAGACCCTGATCGAGACGGAGGCGGCGGTCACGCTGCCCATCGACGTCGGTCAGCTTGCGTTCGGTGTGACGCTCGGCCTGTGGGCGGCCTACCGCGTCCTGGCCCGGCGTGGCTGCCCGCTGCCCCGCACGCCGGTCCTGGTGACGCTGGTGGTGATCATGCTCGGCTTCGGCCCCTCGTTGTTCGTCGCGGCGTCGCCCGGCGCGTGGCTCACCGAGATGTTGAAGTGGGCCGAGATGGCGCTGCTGGTCGTGGTCGTGCTGGACCTGGGCCTCGCTGGGCGTGCGGGCTGGATAGCTGCCGGGGCGGTGGTGGCGGGCGCGTTGCAGGCCGTGATCGGGCTTTACGAGTACATGGGCGGCTCCGGCGCGCCGCACCTGTGGATCGCGGGCTTCGAGCGTTTCCGTGCATTCGGATCATTCGGCCAGCCGAACCCGTTCAGTGCCTTCATGGGGCTGACGCTGCCGCTGGCCGCCGGTCTGGCGGGCGGGTACGCGGCGCGGGCGTTCGCGCTGCGGCGGGAGCGGGACGCGGCCCTGCGGGCCGGGCTGGCTGCCGCCGTGTATGCGCTGCTGGCGGCGATCATCCTCGGTGGGCTGGTCGCCTCCTATGGGCGCGGGGCATGGCTGGGTTTTGGCGCCGCAGCCGGGGTGATGGTATTCTTTGCTCCGCGTCGGCGGTGGCAGGCGGTCGCGCTGCTGGCTGCCGGAGGCTCGCTTGTGGCCGGACTATGGTTCGCGGGCCTCGTCCCTGCCGGGATCCAGGCGCGCGTGAACAACGCCGTGGACGAGTTCATCGGGTTCGGTGACGTGCGCGGTGTGCCGGTCAGCACGGATAACTTCGCCATCGTCGAACGCCTCGCGCACTGGCAGGCCGCCCTGAGCATGGCCCAGGCGCACCCGTGGCTGGGTGTGGGGCTGGGCAACTATGATGTTGCATATGCGGCGCACGGCGTCCCAAGCTGGCCGCGCTCGCTCGGACATGCCCATAACGACTACCTCAATGTGCTGGCCGAAACCGGGCTGGTAGGGTTGACGGCGTATCTGGCGGGCTGGATGTTGAACGTGGTATGGACGATACAGGCGCTGCGCCAGCCCGACCCGGTTTGGCGCGGTTTGACGTTAGGGTTGTTGGGCGTGTGGACGCACCTCGCGGTGCACAGCGTTTTTGATAAGCTCTACGTCAACAACCTGTTTTTGCATATCGGTGTGACGCTCGGCTTGCTGGCGGTAGCATGGCATGTCCGGGGGCGCGCTTCATGGGGAGAGGAACTTGTCGAAGATGATCCCAGGAAGGGTTGAGCCGGTGGGAGGGCGGACGCTGTTGCCCCTGGATCTGCTCAACCGAGCCATCCTCACCATCAGCCTGCGCTTTGGGGGTCGGGCCAAGGAGGTCGAGCGTTTCCTGAAGTTCGCGATCGTCGGCATCATCGGTGCGATCGTGGACTTCGGCGTGCTGAACCTGCTCCAGGCGACCATTCTGCATCCCGTCGAGCCGAACGTGAATCTGAAGATCGCGTTGGCGACGGGTACGGCCTTCACCTCCGCCGTCATAAGTAACTTTACCTGGAACCGCTATTGGACTTATCCTGACTCCCGCACGCGGCGCATCCGGCACCAACTCATGCAGTTCTTCCTGGTCAACGCGATCGGCATGGCGTTCCGCCTGTGGTTCGTGCGCGCGATGTTCAGCCCGTTCGGCCATACGGGGGTGGACGTGTTTCAGTGGCTTGGCCTGATGCCTGCTGCTGTGGAACCGGCCCTCACGCGACGGATCGGGACCAACATCGCGCAGTTCTTCGCCGTGTGGATCGTGATGTTTTGGAACTTCTTCGTGAACCGCTACTGGACCTATAACGACGTGGAGTGAGCGAGGATGGCTGAGCGTATCCTGGTGGTGGACGATGATCCACTGCTGTGCAGCCTGCTCGAGATGACGCTTACTCGCGAAGGCTACACCACGAGCGTCGTGTATTCCGGGCGTGACGCCCTGGCCGCGTTGGAAGCCGAGACCTACGACCTCGTCCTGCTCGACGTCATGATGGCTGACCTCAACGGTTTCGACGTGATCCGCCGCCTGCGCGCGTCCCCTGAGCACGCGGACGTCCCGGTGATCTTCCTGACCGCTCGCGTGGATGCAGGCAGCCAGCGGACCGGGATCGATGCCGGGGCCGTCGAGTATCTCACCAAGCCGATCACCCCGGACGACCTGATCGCCCGCGTGCGCGCCGCGCTGGCCGCGAACGATTAAGTGCGCCGGGCGCATGGGACCCGTCGGCATCGACTACACGGCGGCTTACGAGCAGGGAGCGGGCATCGGACGCTACGTCCGCGAGTTGATCGCCGCGCTGGCCGCCTGTGATCCTCACACCGATTACCGCCTGTTCGTTGCCGGGGCGTCCCGACCGGCACTGCCCCCTGCGCCGGGGCCGAACTTTACCTGGCGCCCCACGCGGATCACGCCGCTGTGGTTCGCCCGGCTGTGGCACCGGGGCCGGGTCCCGCTCCCGGTCGAGGTCTTCACGGGCCGCCTCGCGCTGTACCATGCCACCGACTTCACGCTGCCGCCGACGCTGCCTGGCACGCACACGCTGTTGACCGTGCATGACCTCTCGTTCGTGCGCGCGCCCGAAACCGCGACCCCTGTGCTGAAAGCCTACCTGGACCGCGTCGTGCCGCGCTCTGTGCGCCGCGCCGACCACGTCCTGGCCGATTCCCAGGCGACCAAGGATGACCTGGTCGCGCTGTACGGCACGGCGCCGGAGAAGATCACCGTGCTGCTGAGCGGCGTGAACGAGTCCTTTCGCCCCGTAGACGACCCGGAGGCACGCGCGCGTGTCCGGGAGCGCTATAATATCCCTGAGGGGCGGTACGTCTTCTCGGTGGGCACCGTCCAGCCGCGCAAGAATTACGCCCGGCTGGCGGAGGCGCTGGCTGCGCTGGGCGACGCATACCGCGACGTGCGGCTGGTGATCGCCGGAGGGCGGGGCTGGCTGGACAGCCCGATCTACCGCACCATCGAGGCGTTGGGCCTGGGGGAGCGCGTGCGGTTCATCGGGTTCGCCCGCGACGAGGACCTGCCCGCGCTCTATTCGGACGCGGCGGCTGTGGCCTACCCGTCGCTGTACGAGGGTTTTGGTTTTCCGGTGCTGGAGGCGATGGCCTGCGGCACGCCCGTCCTGGCGTCGAACGTGTCGTCCATCCCGGAGGTCGCGGGGGACGCGGCGCTGCTGGTCGATCCGTATCACGTGGACGCGATCCGCGACGGGCTGGCGCGCATCCTGTCAGACGAGGCCCTGCGTGCCGCGCTGGTCGCACGGGGCAGGGCGCAGGCCCGCCGCTTCACGTGGCGGCGCACCGCTGAACAGCTTCAGCAGGTGTACCGCGCGATGCTCGAACAGGGGCGTTCGGAGAGGGGGTAACGCAGTGGACAAACCGAAGGCGGATAAGCCGGTGTTCATCTTCGACACCCATGGCGACTGGCATGCGACGAAGATCGGGGACTTCATCTACGCCTCGCGCGGTGACTATATCGCCTTCACCGAGGGCGAGGACGTCTACAAGCGCGACGGCGAGTGGATCGGGCGGCTGAGCAAGGACGGGCGCATCCTGCGCAAGCGGACCGAGCGCCGTCGCGAGCTGCACCCCAACCCGCCGCGTAGCGCCCCGAAGCCCGAACGCCTGCCGCCCCGTGCGCCGCTGCCGCCGATGATGGCCGAGTTGAACTACAGCGTCATCGACGTGCTGGACGAAGACCCGGACATCTTCAAGCGCATTTCCGACCTGCGCCCGGACCTGGACTGACCATGAGCACCCCGCCCGAACCCGGAAAGCGCGTGGAGGACTCCCGCGTGGTGCTGAGCATGATGATGAACCCGGAGCACGCCAACGCGCTCGGCAACGTGCATGGCGGGGTGATCATGAAGCTGGTGGACGAGGCCGGTGGGCTGGCCGCGATGCGCCATTCGCGCTCGCCGGTGGTCACGGTTGCGATCGACTCGATGACCTTCGAGGAGCCGATCTACGTCGGAAACATGGTGACGCTTACCGCCGAGCTGACCTATACCGGACGGACCTCAATGGAGGTGCGCGTGTCGGTGATGGCCGAGGACCCGCTGTCGGGGCACACCATACAGACCAACCTGGCGTACCTGGTTTACGTCGCCATCGACCGCCAGGGGCGGCCACATCCCGTCCCGCCGCTGCTGGTGGAGACGGACGAGGAGCGCGCGCGCTTTGAAGATCGGAAGAGCGTCGTGTAGGGAAAGAGTGTAGGATAGGGTGGAGAT
>CAZGLU010000292.1:0-5154 GCA_964526095.1 uncultured Anaerolineaceae bacterium
CGGGGGCGGGCAGCGGTGAGATGCTGGCGTGGTTCAGATACGTCAGCTCGCGCGTGACGGAGAACTGCGCGCGGAGGGCATCCAGGTCATAGGCCGGTTGCTGTGGGGTCACACCAAAATCCTTTCGTTACGGTCCGCATAATCTGCACAACGGCCCATTATACCCCTCGCGCCCGCCGCCAGCCCGGCGGAAGGGCCGCGCGGCGTAGCTTGAGCGTAGGTTGCCCGCCAAGATCCCGGATGCTATACTGAATCCGTGCGTATTTACGACTTTTTTACACCGACATCAACAACACGGGAGCGCCGATGATCGACCGTATCCAATGGCTGGGGCATGGCAGCTTTCGGATTCAAGGCCCTCCACTGTTCTATATCAACCCCTGGCGGCTGGCCCGCAACGCCTTCCATGCGGACGTGATCCTCATCAGCAACGACCAGTATGACCACTGCTCGCCCGCCGATATCGACAAGCTGCGCGGGCCGAACACACTCGTCGTTGCGAACCAGGCGGCAGCGGACCTGCTCGGCAGCGACGTGACCGTGCTGCGCCCCTGGCAGAGCATCTGCGTTTCAAACGCGCGCATCACGGCGGTGCCCGCCTACACCTTCACCAATCACCACCCCGTCTCAGAGGGCGGGCTGGGCTTCATCATCTCGCTGGATTACTACGACATCTACTACGCGGGCTGCACCGACCTCGTGCCGGAACTGGACCACATCCAGGCCGATGTCGCCATCGTGCCGGTCGGGGCCGGGCAAGGCACCATGTCGCTCGACCGGACGGCGGACTTCATCCGCCAGATGAAACCGCGCTGGGTTATCCCCAGCCATTGGGGCAGCATCAGCGGCACGCAGCTCGACGCGCAGGCCCTGACCCGCGCGCTGGACCACCAGACCAACGTCGTGCTGCTCGAAAAGAACCGTTAGATTCAGCCCTATACGACTTTTTTGCAAAATTGGACACTTTGTTGTTAAATAGAGTTAACAATCGGGAAGAGACTTGGGAAGACACTTTGCCCACCCCGGTTGGAGAATAGACTTTGGGCTTAACAAGTAACTTTGGTCGGCAACGAACGCGGTTTATTTGGTCACTCTAGGCACTGGAACGCCCTTCAGAAAATACTTACGGCGCCAAGAGATTTAGCACCACCGCCAATAAACGTTAGCTGACCAAAAAACGGCTTTTGATCATCGCGGCATACACTTAGGCTCTCTTACAACTAATACACGTTTGGCAGCTTAATACATTTTTCGAGGCGACCCGAAAAACTGCGGGTCGCCTCGCACTTTGTCGGGGCACAGGACGCACACTTGGCCGACAAAAAACCGCCCCACCGTTCGCGTTGGTGGGGCGGTTTCGATGTCTTCGATGTTCTTCGATGGCTTCAGCGCCGCGCTCAGGCCGCCGTCTCCAGCGTGCCGTCCTCGCGCCAGCGCAAAACCTGCTCGCCCTCGGCCACGATCTTCGGGCGGGCAACGCCGTTGATCGTGTCCGCGTCCACGATGACGCGGCGCACATCGGTGAGCGACGGGATCTCAAACATGACGTCCAGCAGCGCGGACTCGATGATGCTGCGCAGGCCGCGCGCACCGGTCTCTCGCGCGAACGCCAGGTCTGCCGCCGCCTCCAACGCATCATCGGTGAAGACGAGGTCGACGTTATCCAGCCGGAACATCTGCTGGAACTGGCGCACCAGCGCGTTCTTCGGCTCAACCAGGATGCGCACCAGGTCATCACGGCTCAGCGGGTTCACCGTCGCGATCACCGGCAGGCGCCCGACCAGCTCCGGGATCAACCCGAACTGCATCAGGTCGTCCGGGGTCGTGCGCTGCAACAGGTCGCGCCGCTCGACCCTGGGGCCGGAGCTACCGAACCCAAGCGAGCCTTTCGTCCCGATCCGCTCGGCGACGATGTCCTCCAGGCCGTCGAACGTGCCGCCACAGATGAACAGGATGCCGTGCGTGTCGATCTGGATGAACTCCTGGTGCGGGTGCTTGCGCCCACCCTGCGGCGGGACGTTCGCCAGCGTGCCCTCGATGATCTTGAGCAGCGCCTGCTGCACGCCTTCACCGCTCACATCGCGCGTGATCGACGGGTTGTCGCCCGACTTGCGCGTGGTCTTGTCGATCTCGTCGATGTAGATGATGCCCTTCTCGGCCCGCTTGATGTCGAAGTCCGCCGCCTGGATCAGCCGCAGGAGGATGTTCTCGACGTCCTCACCCACGTAGCCCGCCTCGGTCAGCGACGTGGCATCCGCGATGCAAAACGGCACGTCCAACAAGCGCGCCAGCGTCTGGGCCAGCAGCGTCTTGCCGCTGCCGGTCGGGCCGATCAGGAGTACGTTGCTCTTGTCCAGCTCCACGTCCTCGATGGCGCCGCCCGTGTTGACGCGCTTGTAGTGGTTGTACACCGCCACGGACAGCACGCGCTTGGCGTACGACTGGCCGACCACGTAGCGATCCAGTTCCTCCTGGATCTCGCGTGGGGAGGGCACATGCTCGACCTTGAAATCGCTCTCAACAGGGGCAGGCCCCTCGTCCTCAAGGATCTCCTGACACAGATGCACGCAGTCGTCGCAGATGAACACCCCATCCGGGCCAGAGATCAGCCGGCCGACTTCATCGGCAGGCCGCCGACAGAACGAGCAGCGCTGCGGTCCAATCCCTTGACTCACTTCGCCTTACCCTCTTGCTTCGCCTTTTCTTCGTCTTTAGGGGGCTGTTCGAAGACACTGTCGATCAGCCCGTATTCAACCGCCTGCTGTGCCGTCATGTACAGGTCGCGGTCCGTGTCTTCCTCGATCTTCGACAGTGGCTGCCCGGTGCGCTCCGACAGGATGCGGTTCAGCAGGTCGCGCTGGCGCAGGATCTCGCGGGCCTGGATCTCGATGTCCGTAGCCTGCCCACCCCCGCCCGACGACCAGGGCTGGTGCATATGGATCGTGGCGTTGGGCAGCGCATAGCGACGCCCCTTCGCACCGGCGGCCAGCAGCACCGTGCCGAAGCTGGCGGTGAGGCCCACGGCCACGGTCATGACGGGCGCCTTGATCTGGCGCATGGCGTCGTAGATCGCCAGCCCGGCATAGATCATGCCGCCCGGCGAGTTGATGTACATCTGGATCAGCTTGTCCGGGTCCTCCCGGTCAAGGTACAGGAGTTGCGCGACGAGCAGATTGGCAACCTGGTCGTTGATCGGCGTGCCCAGGAAGACAATACGCTCTTTCAGCAGCAGCGAGTAGATGTCGTATGCGCGCTCACCCCGCCCGCTGGTCTCGATAACCATCGGGATCAGGCCGTTATAGAGATCCATGCTGTGGCTCCTTGTGTGTGCAGAACTCCTACTCGGAAACCTCGTCCTCCGCTGCGGGCTGAATGGCTTCAGTCTCGGGGGTCTCGTCGTCCGAGGCCAGCGTTTCGGGCGCCTCCGGGGCCGGAGCAGCCTCAGCCGCCGCCGGTTCCTGTTCGCCCTGCTCCGCTTCCGCCTCAGCCTCCGGGGCGGCTGACTCCGCGCCAATCGGCGGGTTCTCGCCCTTCGCGATCGCCGCCAGGCGCTCCAACGCCCGGTCGGACACCATCCGGCTGGAGATGTCGGAACGGCTCGCGTCGCTGGCCAGGAACTGGCGGATCTGGGCCGCCTGCTCGCCGCCAAGCTGCTCGCTCAGGCGGTCGATCTCGGCGTTCAGGTCATCCTCGCTGACGCTCAACTGCTCCTGGCGCACCAACTCCCCCAGCGCCAATGCGCGCTCGGCGCGCCAAATCGCCCGCTCGCGGTAGTGCTCGGCCAGCGTTTCACGCGTCTGGCCGCTGATCTTCATATAGTCGTCCAACGTCAGGCCGCTGCGGCGCATGTTTTGGTCCAGCTCGCCCAGCAGCAGGTCGATGTATTCGTCCACCAGTTCAGGCGGGTAATGGATCGTGGCGCCCTCCACCAGCGCGTCCAGCGCCTTCTCGACCAGCTCGTTTTCGGCCTGGGCCTCCATCATCTCGGTCAGGCGCCGCCGCACGTCGACGCGCAGCTCCAGGATCGTCTTGAACTGCCCGTCGCTGATGCTCTCGGCCAGCGCGTCGGACCAGTCGGCCACCAGCCGCGACTGACCCTTATCCACGAACGCCTCGACGCGCAGCGTCTTCCCGGCGAGTTCCTCGTCCTCGAAGTCGTCGGGCAGCGTCAGCGTGAACACCTTTTCGTCGCCCGCGCTCAGGCCGACGAGTTCCTGCGAGAAGCCGGGGAACAGGTCCTGGTCATCCTCGCGCAGCACGCGCTGGTAGTCATGCTGGTGCATCAGCACCCGCGCGTCGTCGCCGTGCTCGTGGTGCGCGTGCTCGTCCGCCCCGGCCTCGTCCTCCGACTCATCGTCCGTAGCAGCCTCGGCTTCGTCCTGCGCGGCCTCAGCGCTTGCGTCCTCGTCCGGCTCGGCGGCGTCCTCAGCCTCCGCCTCGTCGCCCTCCACCACGATCTCGATGTGGCTGAACGTCACGAGGTCGCCCATCTGGGCCGGACGCTCCACGTCCTCGACCACCGCCTTACCCTCGCGCAGCCCTTCCATCGCGTCGTCAACCATCTTGTCGGTGACTTCGGGCACCTCAAACGGCACCCGGATCTCGCGATAATTACCAAGCTCGACGGTGGGCCGCTTGGGCACGATGAACGTGAGCTTCAGGCCGTCCTCCTGGTTGAAGTCCTCCAGGTTGCCCGGCGCGTACGGCTCGATGTCGGCCTGCTCCAGTGCTTCCCGGTAGATCTCGCTGCCCAGGTCTTCCAGCGCCTCGCTCAGGATGTAGTCGCGGCCGAACATGTTCATCACGACGTTCAGCGGCGCTTTGCCGGGGCGGAAGCCGGGAATGCGGCTCTTTTTGGCGATCCGTCGGGCAGCCGTACGCAGCGCGCTCTCAACGCGCTCCGGGTCAACTTCGACGGTCAGACGTGCTGTATGGTTGTCGAGGTGTTCAGTTTGGATGTTCAAGGCCCTGTCCTTCGCTGTGTTGCTCGTTGGGATTATAGCACTCGCGTAAGGGGCAGGCCATCCGGCCGCCCAACTTCTAATAGAGGTCTTATACGCGAAAACGGGGCGCCCAGTGTGCGCCCCGCGCTGTGGGGAAGATGGGACTCGAACCCATACGGAGTGCTCCACATGATCCTAAGTCATGCGCGTC
>CAZGLU010000293.1:0-5145 GCA_964526095.1 uncultured Anaerolineaceae bacterium
GGCACGGGCACCCCCTTCGCCGGGCGCACGGCGGAGGCGCTGGCGACGACCGGCACGTGGCTGGCCGCGCTGCTGATCGCGGGCGGCGCGCTGGCGGTGCTGCTCCGCTTCCGGGGGCGTTTTGGCTCGATGGAGTTGGGCCGCATGGCGCTGATCACCGGGGCGCTGCTGCTCGGCGTGCTGACGGTGCGGGCGTCGGTCCGCGCGGCGTACATCGACTACGACTACGCGACGGAGTACCTCGTCTATGCGCACGGTGGCCCGGCGGTCAAGACCGTCATGAACGAGGTGGACGCCATCGCGGAGCGCACCAACCAGGGCCACAACCTGCGCGTGGTGTACGACGATCAATCCTCCTGGCCGTTCACGTGGTATTTCCGCCACTACACCAACTACGGCTACCTGAGCGGCGAGGCGGGCAGCGTGGACCCGTCCACCCTGAGTGACGCCGCCGTGATCGTCGTCGGCGGCAAGAAGGCGGGCGACGTGCGGCGCATCGTGGGCGACCGCTACTACGAGTTCAGCTACATCCGGCTGTGGTGGCCGATGCAGGAGTACTTCAACCTGACGTACCAGCGCGTGGCGAACCTGTTCAGCCTGGATGAGGACAACATCGCGGCGCGGTATTACCGGCAGGGCTTGTGGGATATCTGGCTGGACCGCGACTACAGCACCTACGGTCAGGCGATGTGCATTGCTGACCGGCAGGCGCGCTGTGAAGGGGAGGCCGCCGCCGGGGAGACGGAGGAGGAGCGCGACCGGCTGCGCAACATCTGCCAGCGCGCGGTCGTGTCCGAATGTGCGAGTGACTCGCGCTTTGACGTGAACAACTGGCCCGTTTCCGACCGGATGTACTTCTTCGTGGACAAGCAGATCGCGGCGCAGATCTGGGACGCGGGCATCGGCGGTGCGTCGGTGGACGTGCGTGCGCCGGAGTACCCCGAGGACCAGGTTTTCCGCGAGATCCCGGCGGAGCGGATCATCGCGCGCGGGGCCGGGCTGACGAACCCGCATGGCGTCGCCGTGGCGGACGACGGCACGATCTACGTGGCCGATACGGACAACAACCGGATCGCGGTGCTGAACCCCAACGGCGACCTGATCGGCACGCTCGGCACGGATCCGGCGAGCGAGGGCGGCCCCGGCACGCTGCGGCAGCCGTGGGGCGTGGCGCTCGGCCCGGACGGGAACGTGTACGTGGCCGACACGTGGAACCACCGCGTACTGGTCTTCTCGCCGGAGGGCGACCTGCTGCGTGCATGGGGCCATGAGGGGGTCCCGCCCGCCGACACGACCGAGGACGCGTTCTGGGGTCCGCGTGACGTCGCCATCGGCCCGGATGGGAACGTGTACGTGGCCGACACGGGCAACAAGCGCGTGCGCGTCTACACGCTCGAAGGCGAGTTCCTGCGCGACATCGGGAGCGGGGGCAGCGGCCCTGGCCAGTTGGACGAGCCGGTTGGGCTGGCGTTCAACATGCAGGCGAACCAGCTTTACGTCGCGGAGGCGTGGAACCAGCGCGTGCAGGCGTTCACGTTGGACGGCGCGCCGATCCGCAGTTGGGACGTCAACATGTGGTTCAACAACCGCGAATCGTACAACCGGCCCTTCATCGCGTTCAGCGAAGATCGCGCCCTGGTGTACGTGACCGACATGGACGAGCACCAGCGCATCGTCGCCTACGACCTCAACGGGCAGCCGGTCATGTCGTTCAACCAGCCGGACGCGCTCGAGGCGGACGTGTTGGGCCTGCGCTCGCCCGCCGGGCTGGCGGTAGACCAGTATGACCGCCTCCACGTGGTCGATGCGGCGCAGGGGTTGGTGTACATCTTCCCGCCGCTGGACGTGGCGGGCGGCGAGTCCTCCGTCCCGTTGGACGAGGGGCTGAGCGTGGAGGCGACCGAGGACGTGGGCATCATCGTCGAGCCGTCGAACGAGTCGGGCAGCCCGCTCAGTACGGCGCCGGTGGACGACCTTGCGCCGCCCGACGCGACCGAGACGCCCGGCGACGCGGTGACCGCGGAGGCTGTGGGGTAGGCCGCCCCCGCCGCGCCCGTTGACACGCGCCGCGATCTGGCTTACGATGGTGAGCATGAACGCGATCCTGTGCCGTCCCGCCCCTAAGAACTGCCATGGCCGACCCGCTCTCCGGAGAAGGTCCGCATGGTGACGCCTGGCTGACGACGGCACACACGCAACGCCCGTTCACCGGCTCCCGGATCCCATCCGGGGCCGGTTTTTTTGTGTCTGGCGCATCCCGCCGAGGAGGTTCTCATGCGATTGTCCGATCTGTTCACCCGCACGCTGCGCGACGCCCCGTCCGACGCCGACCTGCCCAGCCACCAACTCGCGGTCCGGGCGGGGCTGGTGCGCCCGGTTGCGGCCGGGCTGGTCGCGATCTTGCCCCTGGGCCGCCGCGTGATGCACCGCATCGAGGCGATCCTGCGCGAGGAGATGGACGCGCTGGGGGCGCAGGAGATCGTGCTGCCGCTGGTCCAGCCGGTCGAGCTGTGGCGGTCCGGTGGGCGGCTGGCGTCGTTCGGGGACGTGGTGCAGGGCTTCGGCGGGGAGTCGGGGCGGGCGTTCGTGCTGGCGCCGACGGGCGAGGAATTGGTGGCGCTGCTGGCGGCGCGCGAGGTCGAGAGCTACCGGCATCTGCCGCAGGTCGTGTACCAGATCCAGACCAAGTACCGCCACGAGCCACGCCCGCGCGGCGGGTTGATCCGCCTGCGCGAATTTACGATGAAGGACGCCTACTCGCTGCACGCCACCGCCGAGGACCTCGACCGCTTCTACCGGGACATGGTCGCCGCCTACGCGCGGATCTTCGAGCGGGCGGGCGTCGATGCGCTGGCGGTCGAGGCGGACATGGGCGCGATGGGCGGCTGGGCCAGCCAGGAGTTCATGCTGCCGCACCCGCAGGGCGAGTCCGCCTTCGTGCGCTGTGACGCCTGCGGCTACGCCGCCAGCGACGAGATCGCGGCGTTCGCGCTGCCGGAGCCGACTGCGGCCGAGCCGGAGCCGCTGCGCAAGGTCGCCACGCCGGGCTGCACCACGATCCAGATGGTCGCGGACTTCGTCGGCGTGCCGACCGCGCAGACGCTCAAGGCGGTCTTCTTCGTCGTGGAGCGCGCGGCGGAGCAGGGCGGGGACGAGTTCGTGTTCGCCGTCATCCGGGGCGACCTAGACGTGAACGAGGCCAAGCTGCTGCGTGTGTTGGGCGGCGGGACGCTGCGCCCGGCGACCGACGACGAGATCCGCGCGGTGGGCGCCGAGCCGGGCTACGCCAGCCCGATGGGCCTCAAGCCGGGCGTGACGGTGGTCGCGGACCGCTCGGTGCGGGTCGGGGCGAACTTCGTCGCTGGGGCCAACGAGGCTGGGTACCACTTCACCGGCGTCAACGTCCCACGGGACTTCGATCCAGCGGTGGTGGAGGATATCGCGCTGGCGTTCGAGGGCGCGACCTGCGCGCGCTGCGGGCGCGGGACGCTGCACCTGGAGCACGCCATCGAGTTGGGGCACTGCTTCAAGCTCGGCACGCGCTACAGCGAGGCGCTGGGCGTGACGTACCTGGACGAGCGCGGCGTGGCGCAGCCGGTCGTGATGGGCAGCTACGGGATCGGGCTGGAGCGCCTGATGGGCGCGATCATCGAGGGGCACCACGACGACTGGGGCATCGTGTGGCCGGAGAGCGTCGCGCCGTTCGACGTGCATATCGTCGTGCTCGGCAAGGAGCCGGACTACGCCGACCTCGCCGCGCAGCTTGCGGCTGACCTGGAGGCGGCGGGCCTGTCCGTGCTGCTCGACGATCGCGCCGAATCGCCGGGTGTGAAGTTCGCGGACGCGGACCTGATCGGGGTGCCGCTGCGCGTAACGGTCAGCAAGAAGGCAGCGGAGGCGGGCGGCGTCGAGGTCAAGCGGCGCGCCGAACGCGAGCGGCACGTCATCCCGACAGCGGACGTGGTGGCCTGGGCGCGGGCGGGCGTGGCAGGCGGTAGTGAGTAGC
Source organism: uncultured Anaerolineaceae bacterium (assembly GCA_964526095.1). Taxonomy (GTDB): domain Bacteria; phylum Chloroflexota; class Anaerolineae; order Aggregatilineales; family Aggregatilineaceae; genus Aggregatilinea. Next base: position 4,007 of record CAZGLU010000293.1, read on the forward strand.
GTTGCGCTCGCCGTCGCGCCGGTGTGAGGGCGGGGCTTGCTCCGCCCTTGTCGTTGCGGTGGACGGGTTGGATGGGGCGGGTTTAGGAACCCGCCCCTACGCGACGCGCGGAGACCGGCTTTTCTCCCCTCTCCAACTTGATTGGAGAGGGGGCCGGGGGGTGAGGTTTCACCATGATCACCGGCTATTTCTTGCTCTACCGCAGTAACCCGCCCCTTGCCTACGCTATGAGAGCATGGTATACTCTATTTGCCTAGACGAAGACACGCAGCGGAAAGTGGGAAGCCCCACTTTTCGTCGTATATACGGATGTGTCGGGCGGCCCCAGGTGGTCTGGTTTTCCCTCCCCGTGCCTTCTGTTTTAAGTGGCCCTGCTGGCCTGATCGTCCCGTACGGAAGCGGTGGGGGATGGACGGTGGATCCCCTGGCGCGCTATCGATGGTCAGCAACGCGGAATGGATGTAGGAGTGTTCCCAGGACGGAACGAACAGAACCATGAAGAGTGACTTCACCCTGGCTTTTAACGAGATCGTCGAGACACGCGCCCTGCCGCGCGAGGTCGTGCTGGAGGCGCTGTCGCAGGCGTTGATTTCGGCGTACCGGCGCGATGCCAACATCTCCTCGAATCAGAAGGTGGATGCACGCATCGACCTGTCCGGCCGCTCGCAGATCTACCTCGAAAAAGAGGTCACCGAGACGGTCGAGAACGAGCAGACCGAGGTCGCGTTGGAGAAAGCCCGCGAGCTGAACCCTGATGCCCAACTGGGCGATACGATCATGGTCCCGGTGGAGACACGGGCCAGCTTCGGGCGTATCGCGGCCCAGACGGCCAAGCAGGTGATCTTGCAGCGCATCCGCGAGGCGGAGCGCGAGACGCTCTACGACGAGTTTGTGGAGCGCGAAGGCGACCTTGTGACGGGCACCGTGCAGAGCGTCACCAGCGGCGCGATCACGCTCAGCCTGGGCCGCGCCGAGGCCGTCATGCCGCGCGCGCAACAGATCCCTGGCGAGCGCTACCGCCACCATGACAAGGTGCGCGCCTACGTCATGGAGGTCAAGAAGAACAGCCGTGGGCCGCAGATCGTGGTCAGCCGCGCGCACAAGAACATGCTGCGGCGCCTGCTCGAATACGAAGTGCC
>CAZGLU010000294.1:0-5135 GCA_964526095.1 uncultured Anaerolineaceae bacterium
ACCGATCCGCCGTGATAGAACTCGATGTACGACGAGAGATTCTCGATCAGGCGGGCCAGCCGCTCGGCGACGGGGGCTTCCGGGCTGGTGCCGGGCGAAACGGGGTATTCCATGCTCATGACGCTTATCTCCTGGTCTGCGCCCTGCACCCTAATCTTATCATCCGTTGGCGCGGTTGCAAAGCACCGCGCGGCCCGCCGCTAGACGAGCCAATCGCCGGGCGCGAAGCAGAGGCCGAGCGCGTCCGGCCCGGTATGCACGCCGAGCACTGGCGCCGTCGGGATCATCTCCAGCACCACGCAATCGAAGTACCGGGCCAGTTTCTCGTTGAGCTGCGCAGCCAGGGACGGATCGTCGCCGTAGAGCGAGATCGCGCGCAGCTTGTTCCCCACCCCGACGCGATCGATCGCGACCTGGAGGAGGTGATCGACCGCCTTGCTCATGCTCCGCGTGCGCCCCGCCTGGATGTACGTGCCCGCCGTGTCGCCCTGCTTGCTGACGGTGATGATCGGCTTGATGTGCAGCACCTGCCCGATGTGGTAGCGGACCGACCCGATGCGCCCGCCGCGATGCAGGTAGGACAGGTCGCCCACCGTGAACAGCAGCTCGCACTGCTCGTGTGTCGCCTGGAGCAGCGGCAGGATCTGCTCGGCGGTCAGTCCGGCCCGCGCTGCACGCGCTGCGGTCAGCACTTGCAGCCCCAGCGCCGACGACAGCGTGCCGCTGTCCCACACCGTCACCATGCCGGGCGGCATGCTGTTGGCCGCCTGCCGTGCCACGTTGACCGTGCCGCTCAGCCCTTCGCTGATGTGCACCGAGAGGACCGGCCTGCCGCGCTGCACGTACTCGTCATAGAGCGCAGCGAACTCCGGCACGGTCGGCTGCGTAGTCGTGGGATGCACGGTGTTGCGCGCCAGCCGCGCGTAGAACTCCTCGTGCGTGATGTCGATCCCGCTGCGGTAGACGTCGTCGCCGAATAAGATCTTGAGCGGCGCCACGCGGATGCGGTACTGTTCGAGGTATGCCGGGGGCAGGTCGCAGGCCGCATCGGTGACGATCACGGGCGGCTGAACGGATGGTTGGGGTGTTGCAGACACAGACTGTTCCTCATTCTGATAGCGTTCGGCCTGACGACCGGCGGCGAAATAAAAAGAGAGCCTACCTGATAGGCCCTCCGCTTCATTGTACCGGGTCGTACCCGATCGGTCGAGAAACAGCCGCAGCGCCCTAACGCGGCGGGGGCAGCGGCGGGGGCGGCGGGGGACCATCCTCCATCGCTTCCGTGGCAGCAGGCGCCGGTCCCGTGATCTCCAACGAGTGCAGGAGCGGGATCACGATCAACTCATCCAGGCGCGACACGGCGGCTTCGTCGGGCGAGGCCAGCACGACGATCAGCCAATCGTCCGGCCCCAACTGCACGACCGTGATCAGCGAGGCCAGCCCATCCTGATCGACCGGATGGCGCGCGGCGGGGTAGTCCAGCTCGGTGTACGGCTCAACGTCATCGACGTCCACCCCGATGAGCGCGGCCAGGAACGCCTGGGGCGTCTTGGCGCCGGGCGAATCCAGCGCCGCGCCGGTCCCGCGCACGACCCCCAACGCCGGTGCGGACGGCTCGCCCGTCTCCAGGTCCGCCGGGTTGGAGTAGAACCAGTGCGCGCCGAATCCGCCCTCCGCCTTGACGTCCGTGACCCAGCCTGACGGCGCGTCGAACGCCAGCCCCAACACGTCGCTGACGTGCTGCACCAGCGTCAGTTCGAGGGTCGTGACGGTCCGTGTGGCATCCGGCTCCGGCGACGGAGAGGCGTCAGGCCTCGTATCCAGCGCCGTCGGCTCCGGCGGTGGCGCGGGCGTTTCCCTGTCCGGCGGCTCGACGGTAGGCGAAGGCGGGAGCGGCGTCCACGTCGCACGGACCTCCACCTGCGGCTCGACCACCTCGAACGACTCCAGGATCGGGCGCATCAGGACCGTATCCAGCACCCGCGCCTCCTCGACCGGGTAGCCGGGCACGAACAGCAGCACGGTCAGCCAATCGTCATCGCCGAGCTGGAGCACGTACGCCATCAGCAGCACGTCCTCCAGCGCGTCGTCCGTGACGACGCGCGCCGCCGGGTAGTCCAGGCCGGACACCGGCTCGACATCCGCCGCGTCGAATTCCAGGCCCTCGACCAGGTACTCAGCCGGTGTGCGGGCGTCCACGCCCGTATCCCACTGCCGCGCGACGCGCAGCATCGGGGCCAGCGGCTGCACCCGATCGCGATCATCCGGGTCGGAATAGAACAGGTCGCCCTGCTCCGTGCTCCCCGGCCCGCCGAGGTTGAAGCGGACCCAGCCCGCCGGCACCTCGTAGATCAGCCCGGCGACGGGGTGCTCAACGCGCCACAGCGTCACCGTCTCGCCGGGCGCCACCAGCGGCGTAGCAGATGGCGTCGCGGTCGGGGCGAGCGCGGTCGCCGTCCGCACAATGGCCGTGGCGGTCGCCGGGTAATCCGGCGTGGGCGCCGCGATCGTGCGCGTGGCGGCCGGGGACGGCGTGGCCGTCGCAGGCGCGGTCGGCGTCACGCGCTCCGGGACGCGGGTCGCCGTGTCCTCGCGGTCGGGGGTGTAGGTCGGGGACGGGGGCGGGGTGCGCGTCACGTCGCGCGGCGTCCGCGAGGGCGTCGCCGTGACGAAGGCCGTCGCGTGGGTCGCGGTCGCGGTGGCGTCCTCCGCGCGGCGCGTTGCTGTCAGGTCGCCGGGGCGCGGCGTCGGGCTGCCCCCAGCCTGCGCCGTGGCGGTCCGGACTATCGCCGTCGCCGTCGCCGGGAAGTCCACCGTGGGCAAGGGGGCGGTCGGCGTCACGCGTACCGTGGGGGATGCCGTGGGCCGGGTCGGGGGCGGCGTCGGGCTGACGGGCAGCGGCGTGCGCGTCGGCGTGGCGGTGGGCTGCGCGGGCGGCTCCTCGATGGCCAGCGACTCGAACACCGGGGTCAGGATCGCCGCGTCAAACGCCTCAAAGGCATCGCTGGGCGCCACCCCGCCGACCAGCACCCATTCGTCCCCATACTCGATCAGCCAGTAGCGCAGGCCGATGCCCTCGTTTACGCCGGACGCCTCCCACGTGGGCCACGTGTCGGCGCGGTCCGACGGTCCGACCTCGCCCTCGACGCCGAGCAGCCGGTCGCGCAGCGCCTCCTCGGGATCGGTGCTCGGCACGATGCCGGCCTGCACCAGCTCCTCCGGCTCGCCCCGCGTGAAGGTGATGAACACGTCCGGGCTGTCGCCATCCGGAGCGCCGATGGCCGAGTACTCGGTCGCGCGTTCCGGCAGCTCCCAGTCTGCCGGGTAACGGAACGTCAGGCCGAATTCCTCCAGCGCCACCGTCTCGAAAACGACCGGGGGCAGCGCCTCGGTTGGGCGGACGGTCGGCGCCGCCGTGGGCGTGCCGGTAGCCGTCCGGGTCGGTACAGGCGTTGGCGTCGCGGTCGTCGTCGCGGGCTGTGCGGTGTGGGTCATCTCCTCGCGGGACGGCAGACCCAGCGGCTCCGGCGTCATCGTGGGCGAGGCCGTGCGGGTCGGGCGCGGCGTGACGGTCGGGAACGGCGTAAAGGTCGGGTAGGGCGTGGGGCTTGGCTGGGCCGCGAGCGTGGCGGCCACCGCCTCAGCCACCTGCGCCGCAAACGCCGCCGTCCCGGTACGGTCCGGCGTGGGCGACTGGACCAGGATCGCCGTCGCGGTCGGCTCCGTCGCCGTCGGCGTGAGCGTTTCGGTTGGGCGCATGGTCGGCATGACCGTCGCCGTTGCCGAGGGCGTCAGCGTGTCCGTAGGCGTGGCGGTCGGCGGGATCGTGTACGTCGGGTAGGGCGTGTAGGTGGGATATGGCGTATAGGTCGGGTAAGGCGTAAACGTCGCGCTCGGCGTCCACGTGCCGGTGGGTGTGTGCGTATCGGTGGGCGGCACCGTCGGTGTGTTCGTCGGCGTGGTTGTCGCCGTGGGCGATGGCGTCCGCGACGGACTGGCGGTCAGCGTCGGCGTTACGGTCGCCGTCGCGGTGGGCGTGTTCGTCGGCTGCGCCGTCAGCGTGCCGCTCACCGCCTCCGCGACCTGTGTCCCAAAGCGCGCCGTCGCCGTCATGTTCGGCGTGGACGAAATGATCGTGATCGGCGTGGCACTGGGCCGCGTCGGGGAGGGCACGATCGTCGGGCTGCTCGTCGCCGTGGGCGATGGCGTCCGTGACGGGCTGGCGGTCAGCGTCGGCGTTACCGTGGCCGTCGCGGTGGGCGTGTTCGTCGGCTGCGCCGTCAGCGTGCCGATCACCGCCTCCGCCACCTGCGTCCCGAAGCGCGTCGTCGCCGTCATGTTCGGCGTGGACGAAATGATCGCGATCGGGGTCGCGCTGGGCCGCGTGGCCGTCGCCGTCGGGGACGGGGAGGCCGTGAGGCTGGCCGTCACGGTAGGTGAGGGCGCGATCGTGTTCGTTGGCTGCGCTGTCAGCGTGCCACTCACCGCCTCCGCCACCTGCGTCCCAAAGCGCGCTGTCGCTGTCAGATTCGGCGTCGAGGTGAACACCACGATCGGCGTCCCAGGGTACGGCGTGTAAGCCGGGGAGGATGTATACGTGGGCGGCGCGGGCGTGTCCGTCGGCTCAGGTGTCGCGGTAGGGCTGGGCGGCAGCGTTTCGGTTTCTGTGGGCGAGGGCTGAGTTGTTGCGGTCTGGGTCACCGTCACGGTGGGTGTGGCGGGTGGCTCAGTCGGGGACGTCACACCGGTTGCGGTCGCGGTCGGCAGCGCCCCGACGGGTGTGCCCTCGGTTGTTGCTTCAGGAGTGGGTTCGACTGTTCCCAGCCTTGCCCGGCATCCGGCGAGAAGTAGGGTCGCTGTAACTATCACCAAGCCCAGGGCGATCCGTCGCGCCACGTGCCACCTCCCTGTTTTAGAACAAGCCGACCGTCCACGACGATCGTAGCGGTTGTCCTCAGTGATCAGACACTCTAAACCAGTATACACCATCCAGGATCGCAAAAACCCGCGATTGGCGGGTGGGAAGGGATTATGCAATTGGCTGGCTGCGGTCAAGTGGGGTAGGGAGATAGCAGAAACGACACCGCGGCTGGTGGGTGTTGGCGGCGACCTACTCTCCCGGGGGCCTACGCCCC
>CAZGLU010000295.1:0-5133 GCA_964526095.1 uncultured Anaerolineaceae bacterium
AAGCAGCCAGCGCATCGCCAGCGAGTTCGCGCGGTCGGCACCGACCTCGACCGGAACCTGATAGGTGGAGCCACCCACACGGCGCGGCTTCACCTCAAGGATCGGCGTGGCGTTGCGCAGCGCGGTCTCGAAAACTTCGATGGGGTCGCGCTTGGTGCGTTCCTCAATCATCTCCAGCGCATCGTAGATCACGCGCTGGGCGGTGCTTTTCTTGCCACCGTGCATCATCCGGTTGATAAACATCGCGAGACGGACGTTGTTGTACTTCACATCCGGCTCTACTTCCCGCTTGGGGGGGCGATACCTTCTGGGCATGCTGTTTCTCCCGCCGTTTACTTCGGCTTCTTCGCGCCGTACTTGCTGCGAGCCTGTCCCCGATTCTTCACGCCATCAGAGTCCAGCGTGCCGCGCACGATGTGGTAGCGCACGCCCGGCAGGTCCTTCACACGACCGCCGCGCACCAGCACAACGCTGTGCTCCTGGAGGCCATGCCCCTCACCGGGGATATAGGCCGAGACTTCGATCCCATTCGTCAGACGCACACGGGCCACCTTGCGAAGCGCCGAGTTGGGCTTCTTGGGGGTCATCGTCTTCACCTGCTGGCACACGCCGCGCTTCTGGGGTGCGCCCTTGGGCTGGCGCGTACGCCGCTGGCTGAATGAGTTGAACGTGTACTGCAGCGCCGGAGCCTTGCTCTTTTTGCGCTTGGGTTGACGACCTTTCCTCACAAGCTGGTTAATCGTCGGCATCCACTCTTCTCCATTGCACAAACTCTGCCGGAGCTGGTAGTAACACCTGTTCTGCGCTTTTTTCGGCAAAACAACGGGCGAAACCCGCCCGCTATCCCACAGAACGCGGGGCCATCTATACTCCGGCACACTTGATGGCCCCACGGTCGATAACCTCGGTTCGGCAGCTAGTGCCCTGGCAGGCAGGGATAGCCCCGCGTAATGGCGCGTGCTTTAAGGAGGCTAATATTAGCGGTTCAGGAAAGGGCTGTCAAGGCTGAGTCTCGCTCAACGCGAGCGAGAAGCGGGCGGTTTCGAAGCAGCAAAAAACCGCCCGCACCGGGACGGGCACGGGCGGTCGAACCGCTTCGGAAAGGGCCTAGCGCGAAAGGCGGATCACACGTACCGCTCGCGGATCGCGGCGCTGGCATAGTCCAGCACGGAGACGACGATCGCGATCGCCAGCACGGCCACGCCCGCCTGCCGGTAGCGCAGCAGGTTGATCTGCTGCTGGAGCAGGAAGCCGATACCACCGCCGCCGACGAAGCCGATGATGGTGGACATACGCACGTTGATGTCCCAGCGGTACATCGTGAACGCGATGTAGGGCGGCACGATCTGCGGCACGACGCCGTAGACGATCGTCTGGAGGCGGTTCGCGCCGGTGGCCTGCACGGCCTCGATCGGCCCGGACTCAATGCTCTCCACCTGCTCGGAGTAGAGCTTGCCGAGCGAGGCGATGGAGTGCAGCGTCAGGGCCAGCACGCCGGCGAACGGGCCGACACCGACCCAGATCACGAACACGATGCCCATGATCAGCGGCTCGATCGAGCGCAGGGCGTTGAGGATCGTGCGGGACGTGTTGTAGACCGCCAGCCCCAGCGGGAAGGTCACCTGAGTGCCGGAGAGCGCTCCCGCGAGGCCGCCCAGGATCGCGCCGATGATCGCCGCTTCACCCAGGTAGATGCGGATGCTGAACAGGCCGAGATCCCATTCGCGTACGGACGGGGGCCGCCCATCGACCACCGCGCGCAGCAGGTCGAGCACGTACGCCGTCACCAGGAACCCGATGACCGCGCCCACCAGGAACAGCACCGAGCGCATCGCGTCGTCGGTACGCGTGTCCTCGTGGCGGGCCTGCCGCTTGCCGTCATGCATCTGGAAGATGCGCTGATAGAGCAGTACGGCGACCTGACCGGCCAGCAGCGCCCCGACGATCGCGTTCAGGAGGCTCAGCAAAACCGCCTGCCCGCCGATGTACGCCGTGAACACCATCAGCAGCGCACCGGCGATGGCACCCAGGATCAGCCCCAGGATGTTGCTCAGCGGCTCGCGCACGTGGCGCAGCAGATCCACCGACCAGGCCGTGCCCGCCGAGCCGAGCACGAACGCGCCACCTACGGCTGCGACCCCGGGGATCGTCAGGTCGATCAGCGTGCCGATCGTGCCGAAGAAGTTGCCGAGGTATTTCAGCAGGCCGCTGCGCCACTGCTCGCCCAGCCAGATAAACACGCCGCCCAGCGCGCCCAGGACCAGGACGATCACCACCACCAGCAGGATGCTCGTCACCAGCGAGCGGACGCGGCGCACCCAGGGGCGTTCCAGGGACGGCTCGACGCGGCTCACCGCGCGCGAGAACAGCGCAAACACGGAGAGCGCCACCGGTGGCAGCGCCACACCGGCCAGCGGAGAGGTCGCAAACTGTACGGCCTGGTCCCCAAGCCACCCGATCGTGACGTAGGCCAGCGCGGCGCCGACCGGCATCAGGATGAAGCCGATCAGCAGCGTGCCGAGCGGCATCCCGACCTCACGCATCAAATTGCGCGCGGAGAGGAAGCTCAGCACGACGGAGATAGGCACCGCCAGGGTGGTCGCCATCAGCGCGAGGAAGATCGTCTCCACCATCTTGTCGAGGACGGTGTGGGTCGTTTCGCTCAGACGCGGCAGGCCGGACGGCGAGGCGGTCTGAAACTCCAGGCGGTGCGTCTCACCTTGCAGGCCGCGGGCGCGGGGCACCTTCACGTTGACCTTGAAGTAACCCAGGTTGTCCACATCGAAGATCGAGGTCGACATGCTTTGGCCGGACGCATCAACGACCTGGAACGGGAGCTGCTGGCCGCCCGCACGGTTCAGGCGGAGGCCCGCAATGGCGTTATCGGGAAAATCGAAGCCCTCGACGGTGATGACCTGGTCCGGCTGCGCGCAGCCGGGCGTCAGCACGACGCGGGCACCGCCCTCCAGGGCGATCTCAGCCGGGGCCTGCTCCTCTTCGGGGCAGCCGATCATGAAATCGGTGGCGAAGATGCGCTGTTCCCGGTCGCGCGTGAACAGGTCAGGGTTAAGCAGCTCGCGCAGGGCGCGCTGCACGTTGCCGGTACGAACCGGGTCCTGCACCTCTTCGAGGCTGATGTCGGTCGTGGTCCAGCCATACGCATAGATCACCACACCGATCGCGACCGCGACGACAATCAGCAGCGTGCGGAGGGCAGAACGGGAAGAACGAGGCTCGTTAGTCGTCACCTGGCGCTCCTATGCGATCTCTACACGGATGGCGTCTTCACCGTAAATAGCACGGAACCGCTTATCGTCGATCTCATCCGGATCGCCATCAAACTCCATCTTGCCGTCCTTCAGGGCGATGATGCGGTCGGCATAGGTCCGGGCCAGGCTGAGGAAGTGCAGGCTGCAAAGGATGGTAATGCCGTCGTCGCGGTTCAACTGTTCCAGGTATTTCATCACTGAATGCGACGTGGCGGGGTCCAGGCTGGCGACCGGCTCATCGGCCAACATCAGCATCGGCTCCTGCATCAGGGCGCGGGCGATGCCGACGCGCTGCTGCTGCCCGCCGCTGAGCTGATCGGCGCGGACGTAAGCTTTGTCGCGGATCCCGACGCGGGCAAGCTGCTCAAGCGCCTTCTGCTTGTCCTCGCGCGAGAAATGGTTGATGAGGCTCCACATCGGGTTGGTGTAGCCCAGCCGCCCGGCCAAAACATTGGTGATGACCGAGGACCGCTTGACGAGGTTGAAATGCTGGAAGATCATGCCGATCCGGCGGCGGATCTGGCGCAATTCCTCGTCAGTCGCCTCGGTGATGTCGATGTCGTCCCAGATGATCCGTCCCTCGGTCGGGTCGATCAAGCGGTTGATGCAGCGCAGCAGCGTAGACTTGCCCGAACCGCTCAGGCCGATAATGACCAAAAATTGACCGTCGGGCACCTCAAAACTGACATCTTTCAGTGCCACCACCCCATTGTCATAAACTTTCGTCAGGTGTTCTACCCTCAGCATCCAGCTCCCCCTACGGGTGACAAAGCGGGCAGAGGAGACTCCCCCTCTGCCCGAAACGAACGTACTCGCTACATGCGCCGATCAGCCGCCGAGGATGTCCTCTTCGGTCTGGCCGAGCATCTCGATCTGGAGGCGGATGGGGTCGTAGGCTTCGTCACCGATCGGCTCCAGGCCGCTCCAGTCGTAGAAGTCTTCACTCCCGATCGACTGGTTCCATTCCTCGGTCTCCGAGAAGGCGATCAGCGCGTCGATGATCTGCTGACGCAGCTCCACGGGGAACTCCGGACCGAAGCTCAGGGTGTCGTTCGGGATGGCGGCGCTCAGGCGCAGGATACGCACCTGCTCGATGATGTCCGGGGCCGTCTCGCGCACGTTGGCGCGGGCGTCCAGCACGCGGATATCGCCGACGAACAGGTTGCCATCTTCATTAATATAGGACTCGTCCACCGTCAGGTCATACGGCTCAGGCAGATCGCCCACCTGCCACTCGCCATGGCCCTCGGGCATCAGCGGCGGGCTGTAGAAGACGGTGCCGAAGTCCACTTCGCCGTTGTACACGGCCAGCACGGTCTGATTGTGGCCGCCGGTCTGGACCTCAGCGCCGGGGGTGATGCCAGCCGCCTTAAGCTCGACGGAGGGTACGATATAGCCGGAGGTCGAGCCGGGATCGCCGTAGCCCCAGGTCTTGCCTTCGAGATCGGCAAAGGTGTAGATCGGGGCGTCGCGGCGCACGATGTACTCCGCCCAGTACACGGGCCAGCCGTTACGGACAGCCGCCGCACCGACTTCCACGCCGCAGCGCTGGTTGGCGATGACGTAGCCCGCCGCCGGGATGAAGCCCATCGAGCGGTCCGGCGCGGCGCACATCGCCTCAACGGTCGCGGCATACGAGGTGGGAACGAACACTTCAAAATGGAGGCCGGTCGCGGCGCTGAGGGCCTCGCTCATGACCTCACCACCGGTCACGATGGTCGAAGCCTCGGTCGACGGCACGAAATACACCTCGATCGGGTTATCTTCGCTACCCAGGTCACCCTGGGCCGATGCCGCCGGTACGACGAGCATCACCGACAGCGCGAACACCGCAGCCATAAGAACCGAAAAGACCTTCTTCATA
>CAZGLU010000296.1:0-549 GCA_964526095.1 uncultured Anaerolineaceae bacterium
CGCCGGGCTGGAGGTGGACGCTGAGAACGCGTCGAACGCGGTCGCGCTCTATGAGCGGGCCGGGATGTACGTCCACCGCCGCTACCTGATCTTTCAAAAAACGCTGCGGGACGGTTAACGTCGCGCGGCCCCGCCGATCCGCATCGGACGAGGCCGCGTGGGTTCGTTCGGGACGGGCCTGCGGGCCTTACGGCGCTTTCGGCGCGGCGGCCTTGACCTCCTCGCTCATGTGGTCCTCGAACTGCTCCATGTACTGGTGGAACCGCGCCACCAGCTCGCGCGCCTTAGCGTCGTAGGCGGCGGGATCGGCCCAGGTGTTGCGCGGGATGAGGACGTCGTCCGGCACGTCCGGGACGTGCTTCGGGATCGCGAAGCCGAAGATCGGGTCCGTGGTCGTCTCCACGTCGTTGAGGCGCCCTTCCTGCGCAGCGCGCACCATGGCCCGTGTGTAGCTGAGGTCCATGCGTTTGCCCTCGCCGTACGGGCCGCCGGTCCAGCCGGTGTTGATCATCCAGAGCTGGACGTGGTGCTTCGCAACCTTCTCGGCCA
>CAZGLU010000296.1:559-5132 GCA_964526095.1 uncultured Anaerolineaceae bacterium
CTTGGCGTATACCGTCGGGTGCAGCGGCATGAACGGCGCGCCGAAACACGTGCTGAAGGTGGCTTTCGGCTCGGTCACGCCTCGTTCGGTCCCGGCGACCTTCGCCGTGTAGCCCGCCAGGAAGTGATATTGGGCCTGCGCCGGGGTGAGGCGAGCGATGGGCGGCATCACGCCGAAGGCATCCGCCGTCAGGAAGACGATGTGCTTGGGATGCCCGGCCACGCCGCCGTAATCGGCGTTCGGGATGTGCGTGATCGGGTACGCGGCGCGCGTGTTCTCGGTGAACGTGTCGTCGTTGAGGTTGATCCGGCGGCGCTGCGCGTCGATGGCGACGTTCTCCAATATGGTGCCGAACCGGCGGGTGGCCTCCCAAATCTCCGGCTCGCCTGTGGGTGAAAGCCGGATCACCTTCGCGTAGCAGCCGCCCTCGAAATTGAAGATCCCGTGGTCGCTCCAACCGTGTTCGTCGTCGCCGATGAGCGTGCGCGTCGTGTCGCTGGAGAGCGTCGTTTTGCCCGTGCCGCTCAGGCCGAAGAACAACGCGACGTCGTCCCGATCCTGCCCGTAGTTGGCCGAGCAGTGCATCGCCATCACGTTCTGCTTGGGCAGCAGATAGTTCATGATCGTGAAGATGGATTTCTTCATCTCACCCGCGTAGCGCGTGCCGCCGATCAGCACCATTTTGCGCTTGAAGCTGACGTAGATGAACGCACCCGACGAGGTCGCGAAGCCCTCCGCGTGGGCCGTCAGATTCGGCACGTCGATCACGGTGAATTCCGGGACGTGCGACCGCAGTTGGTCCGGGTCGAAGATGCGCAGGAACATATTGCGCGCAAACAGGCTGTGCCAGGCCAGCTCCGTGATGACGCGTACGGGCAGGCGGTAGCGCGGGTCGGCCCCGGCATAGAGGTCCTGCACGAAGACGCTTTTGTTTTGGAAGTACTGCATGATGCGTTTGTGCATGCGGTCGAAGACGTCTTCGCTCGTGTCGCGGTTGATCGGCCCCCACCAGATGTCATTTTCGATTTCCGGCTCGCGCACGATGAACTTATCGTTGGGGGACCGGCCGGTATGGTCGCCGGTGCGCACCACGAGCGGACCGAGGTGTGCGATGATGCCCTCACGGTGCCGGATGGCCTGCTCGTACAGGGCGGGCGTGGAGAGGTTCCAATATGCCCGATCAAGGTTGGTGAAGCCGTGGTTTTCAAGGCCGTAGCTGCTGCGATACTCTTCCATCGATGGTGTCCTTTCTTAGACTGGGGATTCCGCCAGGGCTGCCTCGGCACAGTGGATTCGATCCATCAGGCACAATGTTTTGGATAGGATCTGTTATTAAGTGTAGCTAAACCAGGTGGCTTCACCAACCAAAGCGTATCCCCTGCCGCACGGGATCGCTCACCACGTCTCACCCAGCGGCGCTTCCGCGAGGTGCGGCGCCCACGCCACGCTCACCAGCCGCCACGCCTCGCCCGGCGCCGCCTGTTCGATGACCGTCAGCGAGGTGTTAGTCAGGGTGGGGCGCTCGATGCGACCAAACAGGCTCTCGATCAACATGCCGAGCGTGCCGCCGTGCGTCACGAGCGCGATCGACTGGCCGCGATGCCGCGCGGTGATCTCGTCGAACGCGGCCCGCACGCGCGCCTTCAACTCGTTCCGCGACTCCCCGCCCGGCGTGGGCACGGTGTACCAGTCCGCCTTGAACGCGGCATAGCGCTCGGCATCCCACGCTTCGGCTTCGGCACTGGTCAGCCCTTGCCACTCACCGAGGTCCACCTCGCGCAGCCGCCGGTCGGGCAGGACCGGCAGGCCGAGGGCGGAGGCGATCGCCTCGGCGGTCTGCCACGCGCGCTTGAGGTCGCTGCTGTAGATCACGTCGATGTGCTCATCCGAGCGGGCCAGCCACGCGGCGAGCTGCCGCGCCTGGGCCTGCCCGGTGTCGTTCAACGGCACCGGCGCGTGGCCCTGCCAGCGACCGGTCGCGTTCCAGGCCGTTTCGCCGTGCCGGATGCCGTATACTCGTGTAACCATGCCAGGGTGTCCTTCTCATGTTGCGTTGAATGAGCTAGAAGACGGGCCGCAGCCCGTCGAGCAGCGCCTCGGCGGTGGGGACCGGGCGCGCGCAGTCGAGCAGCAGGAATTCGCCCGCCTCACGCGGGCAGGCGTGGGCTGCGCTGGCGATGCGGAGGTGGAACGGGTTGACGACCGTGTGCCCGCCGTGCGGCGTCGGGATGTGCCCGCTGACGGCGATGCGCTGCGGCGTGGCCGCGCCGTCCGAGAACGCCGCGAGGAACTGCTGGCAGCCGTTGCGGTAGATCGCCGGGGACAGCCCGGACTCGTTGCGCGTGAACAGCAGGTCCCACAGCACGCGGAACGGCTGGCTGCGGTGGCTGATCACCAGGCCGCGCAGCAGGTGCAGGTAGCGCGGGTCGTGCGGGCCTTCGATGGCGAGTGTCTCCCGCGCCAGCACTTCGTAGGGGGCGTCGTAGGTCGCCTCGAACCCCTCCAGGATCGTCGTGAGGAGATCGGCGCGGGCGGCCAGCTCCCTGTCCGCTTCGTCCAGGACCGCGCGGTGGTCGAAGTCGTACAGCAGCCTGGCGTGCCCGATCACGTCGGTTGACGGCCCGGCGTGGAGCAGCATGACCCCCGCCGCCGTGCGCACGCCGAACGGCAGGCCCTCGAAGAAGCGGATGATCGCCTCCCGCCGCGCGCCCAGGGCGTGCTCGAAGCGCGGCGTGAACTCGCGCTCGCCCTTGGACAGCGTCACCCCGTAAATGTGCGGCATCTCATGGTTGCCGAGCAGCATGATCACCGACTGCCCGTAACGCTCCTGAAGCGTCATGATGTCGCGCACCATACTGATGCTGGCGTCCGTCTCCGGCGGCCCGTAGCCGTGCACGACGTCGCCCAGGAAGATCAGGTGCTGGGCTTCTCCACGACGGTACAGGCGCTGGAAGTGGGCCAGGCAGCGGTCGAAGGCATCGCGGTCGCCGTGCAGGTCGCTGACGACCATCGCGACGCCGGATGTCAGGGTCGGGAAGCGATCGGGCATAGTCCTATCCGGGTGCGTGCGGTGTGCTCATCGTTCCGTGAGCCGGTGGATGAGTATACCACAACCGGCCGCCATACGGGCCGGTGTGGCGCGCCGATTGTGCAGCAGTTCACTTGTCAGTAAGGGACAAATTACCGCTATAATCGTTGATGTGCTGCGTGAATTCTGCACTGCGCCAAAGGAGAGTCATCGTGAAAGCGCCGATCCGTGTGGCAGTCACCGGCGGGGCGGGACAGATCGGGTACAGCCTGCTGTTCCGTCTGGCGAATGGTGAAACGTTCGGGTATGACCAGCCCGTGATCTTGCAGATCCTGGAGATCCCGCAGGCAATAGACGCCCTGCGCGGGGTGGTTATGGAGCTGCGTGACTGTGCCTATCCCCTCCTGTACGATATCATCGCATCCGACGACGAGAGCCGGGTCTTTGAGGGCGCCAACTGGGCGATCCTGGTCGGCGGCAAGCCGCGCGGGCCGGGCATGGAGCGCGCCGACGTGATCCGCGACAACGCGCCGATCTTCGTCACGCAGGGGCAGGCGATCGAGGCGCACGCCGCCGACGATGTGCGCGTGCTGGTCGTCGCCAACCCGTGCAACACCAACGCCCTGATCGCGATGCGCAGCGCGCCCCGCGTGCCCGCCGAGCGCTGGATGGCGATGACGCGCCTCGACCAGAACCGGGCGGTCGCCCAGCTTGCCGAGCGGGCCGGGGTCGCCCCGACGGCGGTGAGCCAGATGGGCATCTGGGGCAACCACAGCCCGACGATGGTCCCGGACTTCGAGAACGCGCTGATCGACGGGCGGCCCGTCCCGGAGGTCATCCCTGACCGGGCCTGGCTGGAGAACGACTTCGTGCGCAAGGTCCAGCAGCGCGGCAAGGAGGTCATCGACGCGCGGGGCAAGAGCAGCGCGGCCAGCGCCGCGAACGCCGTCGTGGACCACCTGCGCAGCATGGTCCAGCCGGACCCGGAGGCGTGGTTCAGCGCGGCAGTGTACACGGACGGCAACCCCTATGGCGTGCCGGGCGGGCTGTTCAGCTCCTTCCCGCTGCGCATGACCGGGGACAGGAATTACGAGATCGTGCCCGGCCTTGAGTTGAGCGACTTCGTCCGCAGCAAGCTCCAGATCTCCATCGAGGAGCTTCAGGAGGAGCGGGCCGCCGTCGCGGACCTGCTCGACTAGGCGTTTCCGCGCCATCCGCGCCATCATTGTCGTTCTCGCGGCGTGAGCCTCGTCCTCACGCCGCGTCTTGTGTGGTGGGGGCGGCCCACGCCCCCACGTGAAACCCAAGTGAGGCCAGTTAACAGTGACGATACACAACGAGACCCCCACCGCGCGGCGACCCTGGCGCCCCTGGCTGGGCTGGACCCTGGCCGCGCTGCTCCTGCTGCTCGCCGCGATGGCGACCACGGTCCAGCTTGCGCCCACGCTCATCGGGCAGGGGCGCGACAGCGGCGTATACGGCTACGGCGGCATGGTGCTGCATGCGGGCGGCACGATGTACGTCGATGTGTGGGACAACAAAGAT
>CAZGLU010000297.1:0-5131 GCA_964526095.1 uncultured Anaerolineaceae bacterium
GGCAGGCGGTAGACGTCGTCCGCCGCCGGGGCCAGCGCGGCGGCCACGTCGTTGAGGCGGCTGGTCATCAGCAGGGCGCACGCCTGCCCACCGACACGAAACGGGGCTGCGTGCTCGACCTGCCAGACGTCGTCCACGATCAGCAGCACCCGCCTGTCGCGCAGGGCGGCGGTCAACTGCGCGCTGATCTCCTCGACGCGCCGCACCCGGCCCGGCTCGTTGAGGGCCAGCGCCTCGGCCCAGGCGGAGATCGCGGCGGACAGGCTGGGGTCCTCACCGAGCGAGGTCCACAGCACACCGTCGGGGAACTGCCGCGCGACGTCGGGATCGTGGGCCAGCAGCGCGACGAGGGTGCTCTTGCCGACCCCCGGCCAGCCCTGCACCACCGTCACGGGGCGCATTTCCGGGCCGTCGATGCCGAGGCGCCGCTTGACCTCGCGCAGCGCCGGGGCGCGGCCCACGGTGAGCGCCGGGCGCGGCGGCAGGATACCCGTGACGGGGGCGTGTGCAGCCCCATTCCTTTCGCCCGCCCCCGGCAGGCGGTCCTCCAGGATCGCCTCGTAGAGTGTGGTCGTCTCGTGGTCCGGGAACGTGACCAGCTCGGCATCGAGCAGCGCCGCGCACGCCTGGTACTGGCGCAGGGCCTCGGCCCGCTGGCCGTTCGCGGCGTAGAGGCGCATCAACTGGCGGTGGGCCAGCTCGTTGAGCGGGTCGAGCGCCAGCCAGTCGCGGGCATAGCGGAGCGCCGGGGCGTACTCCCGCGCGGCGGCGTAGTGGTCGGACAGGCGGCGGTGCAGGTCGGCGTACTCGCGACGCAGCCACTCCGCCTGCGCGCGCTGCCAGTCGTCAAACTCGAGGCTGTCAGGGATGGTGAAGCCGTCCAGAAAATCCCCACGGTATAACCCGATGGTCTCCTGATAGAGCGCGACACACGCATCACACACCACGTCCAGGCTGTGACCGTGCGAACCGGCGGCGGCCAGCAGCGCCAGAAACGCGCCGACATCGACCCACACCGCGTCACGCCGGAGCGCCACCGTCAGGCGGTCGGCCTGGATCCAGGGCTGCGGGATGGCGGTGGTCAGCGCGCGCAGGGTGCTGCGCAGGGCCGACCGCGCGTGCTCGTGGTCCAGCTCCGGCCACAGCAGGCTCGCGGCGGCCTCGCGGCTCTGAGCCGGTTCCGACAGGGCCAGGTAGGCGACGAGCGCCAGGGCCTTCCGGCGCTCCAGCCTGACGACCGTGCCACGGTATTCGAGTTGAGGCGAGCCAAACAGGTACAGCCGTACGTCGCTCATGTGCTACGCCCTCCGTCACGATACTGTCACGGACTCGTCGCGTGGTGCTTTTATACTACTCCAAATAAGGGTCATACCGGAACACTTCACGGTAGGAAAATGGGGGCATGGGCGAGGAGGAACGGGCATGGCGGGGAAGCCGGTCGCGTTGGAAGACGACATCGTGATCGAGGCCAGCAACGCGCACACAAACCCGAATTACCAGGGGACGTGGACCGCCGCGTCGGTCGTGGTGGAAGCTTACGACCGCCTGACGGTCGGGGGCAGCCCGGTGGTGCACGAGGTACGCGTCGATTTCACGTTCACCGGGACGGACACGAGCAGCGGCGCGACCGTCACGGATACGTCGAGCGTCACGCTGGCCGCGTCCCCCACGCTGATCACGGTCAGGGGCGGCCCGGTGCTGGTCGATGGCGACACCGCCGACGACGCGCACGGGAACACCGTGCGGGTCGCCAGCAGCCAACACCTGCGGACGGCGTGAGGGGAGCGGAAGTGAAACAGACCTCACCCCCCGGCCCCCTCTCCAGTCGGGGCTGGAGAGGGGGAGGAAAGCGCGGCACGGCGCGGTGTGGAGGGGCGGGTTTCAGGCGGTTGAGCGAAATCATCCGGCGGCCCACCGGGGAGAAGACCTCACCCCCCGGCCCCCTCTCCAATCAAGTTGGAGAGGGGGAGGAAAGCGCGGCACGGTGCGGTATGGAGGGGCGGGTTCCCAAACCCGCCCTCGTTTTTCTACCTATGCGGGCCGGGGGATACGAGAGGCTAGTCCGGCGGGACGAAGTCAACCTTCACGGCGACCTGGGGCAGCGCCGGGCTGAGCAGCGTGACCGTCACCAGGCGCGGCGCCTCGTCGGCCATCAGTTGCACGCGCGCGGTGCCCTTGCTCAACCGCACGCGGCGCAGGGGCTTGCCCTTCGCGTCGGTGAGCCGCCCCCCCGTCGCACGGAGGTAGACCTCGTCGTTGTCGGCGGCACGGTCGAGGGGGCGTCCGTCCGGCGCCACCTTCGTGAGGGTGAGCGTGCAGGCGGATGCGCCATCGGCGGGGACCTCCGGCAGACCATCGACCGGGTTGCGGCCCGGCGCCTCGACCGTCACGCGCAGGCGGGCGGGAAGGGTATCAGGCTCGTCCGGGCGCGGGCGGGGCGGCGCGGCGAACGCGTCCGGGTCCGGCAAACCCGCGAGGTGGTCCAGCAGGTTGGGCGGCAGGGTGACGCCATCGGGCAGCACGCGCTTCTCGATGATGCGGTCGATCGTCGCCCGGTCCAGGCGCGCCCCACCACGCCGCTCGGCATAGCGCAGCAGGCGTTGGAGCAGGTCGGGCGGCAGATCGCGCAGGGACGCGAACGGGCGTTGGGCGGCGATCGGGCGGCCTTCGAGCAGCGCGCGGTCCAGCGTTGAGGGCGTGCCAGGGGGCACGCCGGGCAGCGCGGGCCGCTCGACGGACGCGAACGAAACCTCCGCCAGCACGCCGTCCGTGCGCAGGGTGTATTCGCCGGGCGGGAGTTGAAAGCTAACCGGCCCGCCAGCCGAGTAGTCGCGCATGATCTCCTCGCGGCCCCGGAAGACGCCGACCCAGGTATGCTCCTGCGCCCGGACCAGCACGGCATTGCTGCGCGCGGGGATCGTGATCGTCTGTTCAGTCCGCGCGTCGGCTTTATCGCGTCGCTTCGCCATCGTGGGTCCCCTTCCCTATACCGTATAGTTCAACTGAAAGCCGAAGACGGAGGCGCTGTCCCCGATCCCGACGCCGGTGACGAGGAGGAGGTAAAGATAGGTGCTGTTGTCGATGATCTGCGACTCCGCCGGGACGGTCAGGACGCGGGCGAAGGGATGGCCGGTCATCTCCTGACTGAGGATGAGTTCAAGCTGCCCATCCCGCCGGGAGCGCAAGAACATCACGCCGATCTTCGCAACACTGGTCGATATCCCGGTATCCCCGTAGACGATCAGGCTGAGCAGGCGCGCACCATGCGGCAGAGTGACGGCGGCGACCCCGCTGACGTCCTGATTGTCCGGCTTGTGCGCAAACCAGCCGTAGTTCTCGAAGCTTGGAGAGGTGCCAAACGGCGTCAGGATGGGAGGAAGGCTCTGGACCTGATAACCCGGCAGGCCGTAGATGAAACGGCGCAGATCCTCGATCCCGGTGGATGGCACCGTGTCGGAACCCCGGACGCGATGCAGCAGCGCGAGCGGCATAAAACGGTGACGCGGCGGCGCGGCGGGCGGCACGGTCGCGCCCTCGGCCACCCGGTAGCAGACCTCCCGCTTGAAGCGCACACTCGTCTCGATGCCGATGGCCGGGTTGACGATGTCCGGGTCTGCGGCGCCCCCCACCTCACGGTCCCACACGTCCAGGTAGACGACGTCGGTGCGGTCGGCGGTGGGCGTTGTCTGCGGCGGGATCGTGTCGATCCCCGCCTCGGCGGCGGCTTCGGGGTCGAGCCAGGGCTGCTCGTCGTACTCGATCAACCGGCTGACGACGAACGCCCGGCCATCGACCAGGGCCGCGCCGGGGTAGACCCGGATATTGTTCGGGCCGCCTGAAAGCACCCTGAACGAACTCAGACCATTGTACGAGTAGAACACGCCGTCCTGCATGACCCCCCAGATCGCGCCGAGCGTGTCGTACAACTCCTGGCGGATCACGTCGTTCTGCTCGTTCCAGTCGGCGTCCACCAGCGGCACGCCCTGCTGCAAGCGCACAGCCGTGTAGCCCTTGAGGGGGTCGAACGTATCACGCGAGTGATTGCCCATGGGTCCTGCTCTTTCCTAAAACGTCAGGCGCAACGTGCGCTGCAAGGTGAAACCGGGCTGAAGGTCGATGCGCGGGTGGATGCGGTGGTTGAGCATCACGCCGGAGCCGGCGGCGAGCGTGCCGCCCGCGAAGACGGCGAACTCGCGGAGCTGCCAGTCCGCGCCGCCGCCGAGCACGTCGTCCGTGGTGAATTCGACGCTGATCTCGATCTGGTTGGTGAACGTGCCACCCACGAACACGATCCCGCCGGAGGGGATCGCCTTGCGCCCGGTTTCGCGGTAGAGGCTGGCGCGAGAGCGCCGCGCGTCGTCGGAGGGGAGCGTGCCGCCGTCCCACGACGGGTCGCCGCTCCCGACCGCCCAATACGTCACCGGCGCGGCCTGCTCGTCGCCCTTGACCGCCGCCGCCAGCAGGCTGCGCAGGCCCGCCACGATCAGGTTCGGCTGCCAGCCGCGCGCCCAGACGGCGCGCCCGTCCGGGCCGAGCAGCACGTCGCGGAACAGGCCCGCCGGGTAATTGGTGGGGGCATGGTCGATCATGGCGTCTCCCTCCTTCGCAAGCCCGGCCCCAGGCCGGTGTGCCACGTGCGCGAGCGGGTATCCACCGGATCGGCGGCAGTGTCCACCGCGCGGTGGGCCTCATCGTTGGTGATGAACCGGCGCAGGCCGGGGATCTGGTCCAGCGCGGCGTCACGGAGGCCGGTATAGACCTCCGCCCCCCACTCGATGCCGAGGTCCGCCACGTCCTCCTGCACGTCGGTCAGGGCGTTGTAGGCTTCCTCGACCTCCACGCCGGGCTGCACGACGACGTCGCTGCGGATGACGCAGTAAACGTGGAGCTGCACCTCGGCCGGGAAGGGCTTGTCGAAGGCGACGGTGAGCGTGGCCTCCTTGGGGCCGGTGAACGCCCGAGTATCCACCACGGCCGCAATCTCGCCCTTCTCCCAGGTCTTGATGTCATGCGTGGGAAACTTGGGAATGGTGCACCCGCAACTCGAGCGGACGGAGGCGATGTGCGCGTCTTCCTCGTAGAGGTTCTGGAAGACGAACTGGAACTCGGCCTTGGCGCCCGAAGCCAGGGC
>CAZGLU010000298.1:0-5106 GCA_964526095.1 uncultured Anaerolineaceae bacterium
CCGGTGACGGTTTGGGAAAGGGTTAATGGCTTCCGTCACCGCGCCGTCACAACGCCGTCACAGCGCGGAGAGGTCCACCTCCGGCAGCACGAAGGAGAACACGCTGCCCATCTGCGGCTCGCTCTCGACCTCGATGCGCGTGTGCAGGTTCTGGGCCAGCAGTTGGGCCAGCGCCAGGCCGGTGCCCGTGCCCTCGTAGCGGCGGCTGGTCGAGCCATCGACCTGATAGAACGAGTCGAAGATACGCGCCTGCTGTTCGTGGGGGATGCCGATCCCGTAGTCCCGCACGGCGATCCACACGCCTTCCGGCACGCGGCGGATGTGCACCTCGACCGGCGTATCCGCCGGGCTGAACTTCAAGGCGTTGTCCAGGAAAAGCTGGAGCAAACGGGCCACCACGCGCTTGTCCCCCAGCACCGGCGGGAGGTCCGGGTCAATTTGCCGCCGGATGCGCTCGACGTGGCCGTGCCAGCGCCAACTGCCCGCCAGATACCGCTGCGCGAGGTCAACCGCCTCGGTGACGATCATCGGCACCAGCGTTGCGGGGCCGGTCGCGGCAAGCTGGCTGATGTTGTCCACCACGCCTTCCAATTGGGCGATAGCCTTGGCCGCCACCGCCGGGAACGCGGTCGGGTCCTCGCGCTCGCCCGGCGCCAGGTCCACACCGTGAACGGTGAGCGACGACTTCATCAGCAGCACGGGCGTGCGCAGCTCGTGATGGACGGTGTTGATGATCTGCTGCTTGACCAGCTCGACCTGCCGCGATTCCGCGAGCAGCGCCTCGCTTCCCGACAGGCTCCGGTCGAACTGCCGCCGGACGCGCAGCAGGAAGCGCAGCCAATAGAACAGCGCCTCGTCGTCCACCGGCCACGGCAGCGCCACGTCCTCGTCCAGATCCGCGTCCACGTCCCAGGCCTCATCGTCGCCCAGCAGCACGACCGGCAGATAACCGAGCGAGGCGTCTGCCTTCAGGCTCCGGCACAGGTCACGCGCAGGCTCATCCGGCAGGGCCGCGTCGAGCAGCAGCACGTGTGGCCGGACCTCGTAGGTGAGCGCCCGTGCCTCCTCACCGCTCCCCACAACGGTCACGTCGTATCCCTGTGCGGCCAGGCGTTGCTGGAGCGGCGCGGCGAATTGCGCGCTCGCTGAGGCCAGCAGCAGCCTGGTCTGGGCGGGCGCCTGCGACACGCTGCGCCCGGTGATCGTTTCCCGTCCTAGCGAGGGATGCACACGGTACCTCGTGGACAATCGGCCAATTCAGTCTGATGTCCATTGTAGCCCAATGGCAGACCGGACGAAAGCAACTGTGGTGCGGGGAGCCTGGGGAGGATCGGAAATACGCCTACCGGGACGCGCGCTCAGGGACGGGCACGGCACGCCCGGCTGCGACGGGCGCAAGCGGCAGGCGCGGCCAGTCGCGGCGCAGCCAGAACAGCAGCACGAGCACCGCCGCCGGAAAAGCGACGTAGACGACCGGGGCCTCCCAGCCGCGCCCGCCGGAGATGGACAGGGTCAGCAGATGGACCGCCCACGATCCGGCCAGCAGGGCGAGGCCGCCGCCCAACAGCAGCGCGCGCTGTCCGCGCCGGTGGAGGATCAGGGCGGAAACGTAGATGACGCCGTACAACTCGACGTAAAACGAGGTCGCGGTGCGCGGCGACACGGAGACCGTCACGGCCATGGTCAGGAAGAAGGCCCACAGAAACGGCGGGGCGGACGAGCGTGTGAGCGGCCCCAGCCAGTACCACGCCAGTGCGGCAACGCTCAGCCCGGCCAGCAGCCAGTAAACGGCGTCCTGCGCACCAGCCGGGACGGCGACGGCGCGGATCACGTGGTACAGCGCGGAATAGGTCTCGGTGTAGGCCGCATAGGACCCAACCTGGGCGAGCCAATCCGCGAGCCAGCCCGGCTTCAGGGCGAACGAGGCACCGGCCAGCAATCCGAACCCCGCCGCAAAGCCGCCCGCGATCCGCCACCGCCCGACACGCGCCGCCCACAGAAGCAGCAGCGGCACGATCAGGAAGCTCGTCTGCGGCTTGACGGTGGAAACGGCCAGCAGGACACCGGCGGCCGCATCGTGCCCGCGCACGACCGCCCACAGCACGCCCACATGCGCGACGTACGCCAGCAGCGCCGGTTGGCCGAGCAGCAGCCCGCGAAAGGACGGGTAGCCGAGGACCGTGAACAACACCAGCAGGCCCAACTCCGGCGGGGGCGGCAGCCAGCGCACCACGTCCAGGGTCATCGCCAGCGCGGCGAACAGGCCGAGCAGCATCAACTCCGCGAAGATCGCGGCGGCGGTGGGGTAGCTGAACGGGACCAGGGGCGTGACGAAGAAGATGACGTAAAACGGGTAGGCGAACAGGAGTTGATCTTCGTCCTCCGCCGCGAGGCGCCCGTAGATCTGGCGCTGGCTCTCCACGCCGATCCGCTCGTCGTAGGGGTTCACGCCCTCGCGCCAAAACAACTCCGCAGCCTTCCAACGCGGCAGGAAGTCCGTGCTGCCGGATGGGAAATAGCCACGGATGAGGGCGTAACTACCGGCCACACAGCCGACCAGCAGCAGGCCAGCCAGCAGCACAGCCAAGCCACGCGGAAGGGTCGAAACGCGCACGTCCATCACGATCCCTGATGCAGCGGGGAGATCCACACCCGGCTCATGTTACACCACCCGCCCACGGGCGCAAGCCGGGCGCGTTACGCCAGACGGCCCACCACCTCGACCAGCCGCGCGATCTGCTGGCGATCATGCCGGGCCACGCGGTCGGCCTCCGCGAGCAGCGTCGTCGCCCCGCGCGTGTGATGCCGGGCCGGGCGCATCCAGGCATCGTCGGGCAGCGCGGCCAGGAGATCGAGCGTGCGCTGGCGCTCCGCCGCGAAGGCCAGGGCGGCGGACCACCCTTCCGGCAGCGGGTCGGGCAGGGGCACGTCGGGCGGCGGCGCGAGGGGCGGATCGTCCTCGCGGATGATCGTCTCCAGGCGCGGGCGGTTCACCTCGCGCTCGCGAAGCTCCAGCGCAGCGACCAGCTCCACAGGCGACGGCTCGCCCGTGCCAGGGCGCTTCGTCCAGACGTGGGGCGGGGCCTCGCGCGCCACGCCGAGCAGCGCGGCCACGTTCCCGGTCAGGCGCGGGGCGATCTGGTCCGGGGTCAGCGGGCGCGGCGAAAGCGAGCGCAGCCAGCCGTCATCCTGAACAAGCCGCGCGAACTGCTCCATCGTGCCGATCCCGTCGGGCACGACCGGCGCGGCGGGATCCGGTTCGGCGCCGCCAGCGGGTGCCCAATAGGTATTCAGGCCGGCGCGCCACGCGGGGGCGATGTCGTTGTGCCAGTCATCCCCGACCATGATCGCCTCGTCGTTCCGGACGCCGAGGCGGGCGAGGATCTCCTCGTAATACTCCGGGTGCGGCTTGCAGAAGTGCATGTTCTCCAGCGTCGTGACGAGCGCGAAGGGGATCACGTCCACCGGCAGGCCCGCCCACGCGAGGCGCTGCTCGATCGCCACACGCGGGAAGAAGGGGTTGGTCGCGACGACGACCTGATAGCCCTCCCCGATCAGCCATTCGACCATGCCGCGCACGAAGGGGCGAAGCTGCGTCTGCGCGCGCAGGCGGGGGAACACGGTGCGGTAGAACTCCGCGACCGGGGCATCGAACGCCTCGCGAGAGACCGGCAGGCGCGGCGCCAGCACCTCGTAAAACGCCTCCTCGTTGGTGCGGAGCGGGTCGCGCTTGCGGGCCACAGCAGCGGTGCCCTGCATCACCCCTTCCAGCACGGCGGGCGGGAAGGTCTGGCTCAGCGCGCCGGACAACAGCGCCAGGTAGGTCTGGATGAACGGCTCGGTCGGGTTGCCGAGCAGGGTATCGTCCAGGTCCAGCAGTACAGCCTTGATCATCGCCCTACCCCAGCGCGTCCTTGAACAGCTTGAGGGCGGGGTTCTCCTCGGCGCAGACCGGGCAGCCGGTATACGGGTCCTCCACAAGGATGTCGTGCTTCTCGCACCACGCCTCGACCTGCATCTGCCGCACGAAGCCCAGCAGCTTCGGCACGATGGTCAGCTTCAGGCGCAGGTTTGGGCTGGCGTTCGCCCGCAGGATGTCCGGGATGGGGCAGCGCGCGCAGTCACGCGGGCGCCAGGGCGCCGAGGCCGGGTTCGCGGCCACCTGGCGGCATTCTTCCACCGCGCGCCCACGGTGGAAGTCGGCGTAGTAGAACGGGCATTCCTTGCCCGCCGGGGTCAACATCGTTCGGCCATCCTCGTCACAAGCCAGCGCGGCCCCGTCCCCCTCACGCAGCCGGTGGCACTAACAAACAAGCCGGACAGATCATCCGGCTTGGAGGGCACCGGTGAGGTCCGGCGATCAAACGCGGGTGATGTACGATCCGTCGCGCGTGTCGATGCGGATCGTGTCGCCCACGTTGACGAACAACGGGACCGTCACCTGCAAGCCCGTCTCGGTGGTGACCTTCTTGGTGGCGCCGGTCGCCGTGTCGCCCGCGATCGCCATCTCGGCATCCGTGACCCGGTGTTCAACCGTCGTCGGCAGCTCGTAGTCCAGGAACTCGCCCTCATATTGCAGCAGCTTAAGCTGCATGTTTTCCTTCAGGAACAGGAAGTCGTCCCCAAACACGTCCTTGCGAAGCTGCGGCTGCTCGTACGTCTCGACGTCCATGAACGTCAGGAACTCGCCATCATCATACAGGTATTCGACCTGGATCGTTTCGATGTGAATGTCCTGCACGCGGTCGTTCGAGGTAAAGGTCATTTCAAACTGCGAGTTGGTGCGCAGGTTGCGAACCTGCACGCGGATCGTGGCGTTGCCGCGCCCGGTCTTGATGTGCTGATAGTCGAGCACTTTGTAAAGCTCGCCATCTACGGTGAAGTTGGTCCCTTTGCGAAGCTGGTTTACGTCGATCATTGGGTCGTCGATCCTTGTCACACCCACAGGGGTAGAACGTGTAAGCGAACATGCACGCGCATTATACCAGGAAACTGTCCTAGCCTGAACGGGCAAAACACCGAAACGCGCAAGCTCATCGCTTGCCGTCGATCCAGGCGGCGGCGACGCGCGGCAGGTCCGCCAGCGGCCCGCGCTGGACCGTACAG
>CAZGLU010000299.1:0-5100 GCA_964526095.1 uncultured Anaerolineaceae bacterium
GATGGAATCTCGTGACTGGAGTTCAGACGTGTGCTCTTCCGATCTCCAGCGCATCCACGCCGCTGAAACGCATCTCCGGCCGCAGGTGCGCGATGAAGTCAAACGCAATCACTTTGCCGTAAATGTCGCGGTCGAAGTCGAGCAGGTGCGCCTCGACGGTGACCGTGCGCCCGTCGAAGGTCGGGCGCCGCCCGACGTTCGCCACCGCCATGTACGTCTCGCCCTCAAGGTGGACCCACCCCGCATACACGCCGTTCAGCGGCAGCACCTGTTCCTCCCACACCGCCATGTTCGCCGTGGGGAAGCCGATGGTCCGCCCGCGCCTGTCGCCGTGCACGACCTCACCGCGCACGCGGTAGGGGCGCCCCAGCCACTGCGCGACCTGCTCCACCGCGCCCTGCGTAAGCCCCGCGCGGATCGTGTTGCTGCTGATCACCTGTCCGCTCTCGTCACTTGTAATCAAATCCACCGCCCGTACCGAAAACCCTTTCGCTTCACCTTGCGCCTTCAGGAACGGCACATTGCCCTCACGTTGGTAGCCGAGCGCAAAGTCCGTGCCCACCCACAATTCCCGCAGGTTGAGGTGGCGCACCAGCCGGTCCACGAAGTCCGCCGCGCGGATCTGGCGCACCTCCTCGTTGAACGGGTGCGTGATCACCCATTCGATCCCCAACTCGCCCAGCAGCGCCGCGCGCTCGTCGGGGGACGTCAGGTAGTAGCGCCCTGTCGCGCGGCCCATCACCACATCCGGATGGGGGAAGAAGGTCAGCACAACCGGCACGCTCATCGTCCGGCGCGCGGTCTCGACGAGTTGCGTCAGCAGATGTTGGTGCCCGCGATGCACCCCATCGAACATGCCGATGGCGACCATACCCGGACCTGCAAGCCTGGCATCGGAGAGTTGGAAGACGTGTTGCATGCCGTTACCTCTGTCGTCGGTCGTCAATGTGGATGCAGAAGTGGTCAGGCCAAAAGCGTACCACCAGCCCGCCATTTCCGAAAGGGCTTAAGGGTGAACGTTTGAGCATCAGGCGGGGGCAGCGGGCGACCTACCCGCCCGCGTCGAAGACTTTGTGCGGCTTCCAGGCGCGGCCGCGCCCCTCCAGCACGGCGATCAGCGTCCCGTCCGGGCCGTAGGCGCGCGCCAGTCCATGCGCCGCCTCCGCCTCGATCGTACCGCCCTGACGCACCCGCGCCGCCCCCGCCGCGTCGAGGTGGAGCGCCGGGAGATCGGCCAGGGCGCGGTCGGGCGGGAGCAGCCACGCCGTCCATGTGCCCGCTGCCATCGCCGCCTCCAACTCCGCCCAGCCTACGGCGTCCTCCACGCGGAAGGACCCGCTCGCGGCCCGTTCCAGCGCGGCGAGGTGCGCCCCGACCCCAACCGCCTGCCCCAGGTCGTGCGCCAGGCTGCGGATGTACGTGCCCGGCGAGCAGACGACCTCCAGCACGGCTACGGGCGGCGCCCACGCCAGCAGGTCGAGGCGCTCGATCGTCACCGTGCGCGCCGGGCGCTCGACCTCCTGCCCGGCACGGGCCAACTCGTACAGCCGCCGCCCGCCCTGCTGGATCGCGCTGTACATCGGCGGCACCTGCTCGATCGTGCCGCGAAACGGGGCCAGCGCTGCCTCGACCGCCTCCCGCGTCACCGGGGACGGGTCCTCGGCCACGACCTCGCCCTCGGCGTCGTAGGTCGTCGTCTCGACGCCGAAATGCACGCGCGCGCGGTACGTCTTGGGCGAGTTCATGACGTACTCCGCCAGCCGCGTCGCCGGGCCGAGGCACAGCACCAGCACGCCCGTCGCCAGCGGGTCAAGCGTCCCGGCGTGCCCGACCTTCTTGACGCGCGTGCCGCGCCGCACCCGCGCCACGATGTCGTGGCTGGTCGGACCGGCGGGCTTGTTCACGTTCAGCAGGCCAAAGACCGTCGCCGCCGGGGCCATCACGTCAACCGGATCTCCGGCTCGCCGCGCCGCGCCTCGGCCTTGAGCAGCTCGATCACGCGCGGGACGAGCGTCTCCAACGGCTCGGCCACGGTCGCACCGGACGCCAGCCGGTGCCCGCCGCCGCCCAGCGCCACCGCGATCGCGGAGGTGTCGAAGCCCGGCACCGCGCGGAAGCCGATCTCAATCGCGCCGTCCGGCTTCTCCTTGAACACCGCCGAAATGTAGGCTTCGTCCACCTGGATCAGCATACCGACCAGCCCGGCGTCGTCATGCTCGGGATAGTCCGCCGCCTCGTACAGCTCGCGCGTGATCACCGCCCAGATGACGTGATCCTCAAGCTGCACGGTGGGCATCACCGCCCGCCACAGGCGCATCCCAGCGGCGGAGCGCCGGTTCACCGTGCGCTGTACGATCTCGGACAGCGACGCGCCGCACGCCATCAGGCGCTGCGCCTTGCCGAGCGTGTCCGGTCGGACGCTGTCCGTGCGGAAGCACAGCGTATCGGTGACGATGCCCGTCAGCAGGCAGAACGCCGTCGCGTAGGTGAGGTCCGGCGCCAGCGTGTCGAGCCAGTCCAGCACGCCCTCCGAGGCGGCGACCGTCTCCGGGTCCACCAGGTTCACCTGTCCGAACAGTGTGTTCGTCGGGTGGTGGTCCAGATTGATCAGCGGGACACCGGCCTGGAGCGCGACCTGCCCCACCGCGCCCATACGCCGCACGTCGCCACAGTCCACGGCGATCGCCAGATCGACGTCCAGCCCGTCGAGCGCCGGGCGCACGTCCTCCGCGCCGGGCAGGAAGGCCAGGTCCCCCGGCACGCCGCCGTCGACCGCCGGAATCACGTCCTTGCCCAGTCCGCGCAGCGCGTGGCTGAGGCCCAGCATCGAGCCGATCGCGTCGCCATCCGGATCGATGTGCGTCAAAACCAGGATACGATGGGCATCCGTCACCAGACGGCTGGCGGCCTCCCAATCAAGCTTCATCCGATGCCTGCTCCTCATCGGTCGGCGGTGCGGGCGGCAGGTTGAGCGAGGCAAGCAGGCTGTCGATGCGCTCGCCATGCTCCAACGCAACGTCCCAGTGGAAGTGCAGCACGGGCGTATTGCGGAAGCGCACGCGGGCCGCCAGCTCGCGGCGCAGATACCCGGCAGCGCGCTCCAACCCGGCCATCACCTCCTCGCGTCGGGATTCGTCGCCCAGCGCATGCACGTAGACGTCCGCGTATTCCAGCTCGCGGTCTACCTTGACCTCGGTAACGGTGATCCCCTCCAGCGCCGGGTCGGTCACCTCGGTCATGAACAGCGCGCTGAGGATATTCTGGATCAGGTGTGCAGCGCGCTCTTGTTTGATGGTCATCTTCGAGCCTCTCCCAGGGCCGGGCCACGGCGCAGCAGCACGCGGACGGCCCCTGCAAACAGATTGGGCCAGAAGAGAAATGCACACCTCTCTGGCCCAACATAAGACCAAGCTCAAGTGCGCGGCGCGGCGTACCAGCGACGGCGCAACGCGCCTACGCCGATCTTAGTTCACCCGCTCGCGCATGTAAAACTCGATACGGTCGCCCTCTTCAAAGTCGTGGAAGCCGTCCAGCCCGATGCCGCACTCGAAGTCCTTGCGCACCTCGCGCACGTCCTCATCGAAGCGTTTCAGGCTGCTGACGGACACGTTCTCGGCCAACACCTCACCCTGGCGCACGACGCGCGTCTTGGCGTTGCGCCGGACGACGCCCTCCAGCACATAGCACCCGGCGATGTTGCCCACGCGCGGCACGCGGATCACGCGGCGCACCTCGGCCACGCCGATCGTCTTGTCGGCGTATTCCGGATCGAGCATACCGGCCAGGGCCAGCTCCACGTCCTCGATCAGCTTGTAGATCACGTCGTAGGTGCGGATGTCGATGCCGTTCGATTCCGCGATACGCTGCGCCGCCGCGTCCGCCTCGACGTTGAAGCCCAGGATGATCGCGTTCGACGCCGTGGCGAGGTTCACGTCGTTCTCGGTGATCTCGCCCACATCGGCATGCAGCACGCGCACCTTGAGTTCCTTGGTCGCCAGGTTCTGGACCGAGCTAACCACCGGCTCCAGCGAACCGTAGACGTCCACCTTGATGATCAGCAGCAGTTCCTTGGCCTCACCGGCCTGGAAACGGCTGAAGATGTCGTCCAAGGACAGCGCCTGCACCGGACGCGCGGCGGCTTCAGCGGCAGCCTGACGCCGTTCCGCGACGATGTTGCGCGCCTCTTTCACGTTCTTGACGACCTCGAACATGTCACCGGCGTGCGGCGGCTCGTCGAGGCCCATGACCGACACGGGGCGCGACGGGCCTGCTTCCTTGATCTGCTGGCCGAACTCGTCGAACATGCCCTTGATGCGCCCGTGCGCAACGCCCGCCACGACCACATCGCCGGTGCGCAGCGTGCCGTTCTGAACGAGCAGCGTGGCGATCGCCCCGCGAGTGGGGTGCATCCGCCCTTCCAGCACCGTGCCCGCCGCCGATTGGTTCGGGTTGGCGCGGATGTCCGCCTCGTCCGCGACGAGGAGAACCGCCTCAAGCAAGTCGTCAATGCCCTCGTGCGTCTTGGCGCTGACGGGCACCACAAGCGTATCGCCGCCCCATTCGTCCGACCGCAGCCCGACGTCGGCAAGCTGCTGCTTGACACGCTCCGGGTTGGCGTTTGGCCGGTCGATCTTGTTCAGCGCCACCACCACCGGGACCTGCGCCGCGCGGATATGTGCCAGCGCCTCCCGCGTGGTCGGCATAACGCCGTCATCCGCCGCCACGACCAGGATCGCGATGTCGGCGCCCTGCGCCCCGCGCGAGCGCATGGCCGTGAACGCCTCGTGACCGGGCGTGTCGAGGAACGTGATCAGCCGGTCGCCCAGGGACACCTGGTACGCGCCGATGTGCTGCGTGATACCCCCTGCTTCACCTTCCTGCACGTGCGTCTTGCGGATCGCATCGAGCAGCGACGTCTTGCCGTGATCGACATGGCCGAGCACGGCCACGACGGGCGGGCGGCGCACAAGCTTCGACGGGTCCTCATGGGCATACAACCGGCGCCACTGCGGCATGGCTGCAAGGTCTTTGGGGGCCTCGGCCTCCTCAGCACGCTGCGGGCGCGCCTCGTAGCCCAGCCCATCCAGCACGATCGCCGCC
>CAZGLU010000300.1:0-5087 GCA_964526095.1 uncultured Anaerolineaceae bacterium
GGCCCGCGCCGAAGAAGAGAGCAACTGGCGTCTGGCTGAAAAGCACTACACGAGCAAAGAAGTGTACTTCAGCAAGATCGCCGGCTACAACAAGGGTGGGCTGATCGTGCGCTTCGGCAAGGTGCGCGGCTTTGTGCCTGCCAGCCAGGTCAGCCGCGAACGCCAGCAGCGCGCCGCCAGCGGCAGCCCAGAGGAACGTTGGGGGCGGATGGTCGGTGAGGATATTGCGGTCAAGGTCGTCGAAATTGACCGCGCCCGCAACCGCCTGATCCTCTCGGAGCGGGCGGCGGCCCGCGAGTGGCGCGAGCAGCAGAAGGCGCGGCTGTTGGAGGAACTCGAGGTCGGGGACGTGCGTAAGGGGCGCGTCATCAGCCTGGCCGACTTTGGCGCCTTCGTAGACCTGGGCGGGGCTGACGGCCTGATCCACCTCACCGAGCTGTCGTGGGAACACGTCACCCACCCGCGCGAGGTCCTGGAGGTCGGGCAGGAGGTCGAGGTCGAGGTCATTACCCTGGACCGCGAGCGTAAGCGCATCGGCCTCAGCCTCAAGCGTAAGGCGCACGATCCGTGGCAGGATGTCCTGCAGCGGTACGAGGTCGGGCAGTTGGTGCAGGCGACGGTCACCAAGCTGACCAAGTTCGGCGCGTTCGCGCGGCTGGTTGACTCGCCGGAGATCGAGGGCCTGATCCACATCTCCGAGCTGGCCGATTACCGCGTCAGCCACCCGCGCGAGGTCGTGCTGGTCGGCGACGTGCTGACCCTGCGCATTGTGAAGATCGATCCCGAACAGCGGCGTCTGGGGCTTTCCCTGCGCCAGGTGGACTCGGCCAAGTTCATGGATCACGACTGGGAAGCGCTGGTCGAGGAGTTCGAGCAAGAGCAGCAGAGCGAGGACGATACGCCGTCCGCCGGGGCGGATGAGCCGTCTGAGGAGGAAGAAACGTCCCCGCCGGAGCCGGATGAGGCTGACCTGCAAGGGCCGGACGAAGGTGACAGTTAGCGGCGCGAGCCATTTGTCCAGCCCGCCCACACAGCGCTCCGATAGTGAGAATGACAGGTCCTGTCCACCCTGGATGGGACCTTTTGCATCTATCCGGCTCTAACAAACGATCGACTGACGGATGACAAACGTGCTTAACCACATCCCTGAAAAGTCGCTAGAATAAGAAATAAGAGGAAGCTTCACAGAACACAAGAGGAAGAACAGAAGCGGTTCGTACGAGGATGGGTTTTTTACAAGAATTTGATGTGATTAATTGTGGAATATTCGGAGTATCGGCTAAAATAAGCACTGTGACGAAACGCACTCCAAGTCACGATGGCACCCCGCCGTTAGCATAACGGTTACCCAACGGGAGGCCGTGCGCCAGAGGCGATTGCTCCGGAGGGGATGAGGAGGAAAGACGTGTCAAACAAAATGGAGCGCTTCACACAGCGCGCCCGACGGGTCCTGAGCCTGGCTCAGGAAGAGGCCGAACGGATGCACCACACCTACATCGGTCCGGAGCACCTGCTGCTCGGTCTGATGCGCGAAGAGGGTGGTGTCGCCGGACGGGTACTGCGCGAGCTGGGGCTGCGGCCCAATCAGGTCGAGC
This sequence comes from uncultured Anaerolineaceae bacterium, assembly GCA_964526095.1. Classification (GTDB taxonomy): domain Bacteria; phylum Chloroflexota; class Anaerolineae; order Aggregatilineales; family Aggregatilineaceae; genus Aggregatilinea. Next base: position 1,596 of record CAZGLU010000300.1, read on the forward strand.
AACTAGTTGAAAAGCTCACCGCCGCCAACAAGCGGACCGGTATTTCACGCATGGACCTCTCTCCGGCCACCAAGAAAGTCCTTGAGCTGGCCGTGGACGAAGCCCGCCGGATGGGGCATCACTACATCGGGACCGAGCACCTGCTGCTGGGCCTGGTGCGTCATCCCGAGGGTGTCGCAATGGACGTGCTGAAGGAGCTACGGATCAGCCCGGATGAGATCCGCCGCCAGACGCGCCGCGTGCTTCAGGAGAACCCGCTGCAATCTTCTTCGCAGCGCCGTTCGATCGAGGCGCCGCAAGACCGCGCGCCGCGCGGTGGTGGAGCAAAGACACCCATGGTCGATCAGCTCGCTACCGACCTGACGGCCCTGGCGGAACAGGGCAAGCTGGACCCCGTGATCGGTCGCCAGATGGAGATCGAGCGCGTGATCCAGATCCTAAGCCGCCGTCAGAAGAACAACCCCGCGCTCATCGGCGAGCCGGGCGTAGGCAAAACGGCGATCGTCGAGGGGCTGGCGCAGCGCATCGTCGCGCGGGACGCCCCCGCCCCGCTGCTGAACAAGCGTGTGTTGCAGCTTGACGTCGGCTCGCTCGTGGCGGGCACGATGTATCGCGGCCAATTCGAGGAGCGCCTCAAGCGCGTCATCGAGGAACTCAAGCAGTCCGACAGCATCCTCTTCATCGACGAGGTGCATATGCTGGTCGGCGCCGGTTCAGCCGGTAGCAGCGTGGACGCAGCCAACATCCTGAAGCCCGCGCTGGCACGCGGCGAGTTGCAGTGCATCGGCGCCACCACGCTGGATGAATACCGCCGCCACATCGAGAGCGACGCCGCGCTGGAGCGCCGCTTCCAGAAGGTGATGGTCGAAGAGCCGACCATCGAGGAAACGATCGACATCCTGCACGGGATCCGCACCCCGTACGAGGAACATCATAACCTGGAGATCACCGACGAGGCCCTGGAGGCTGCGGCGAACCTGTCGGCACGCTACGTGCCCGACCGCTTCCTGCCCGACAAGGCCATCGACCTGATCGACGAAGGGTCAAGCCGCGTGCGGATGTACAAATCGCCGGAATCATCACGCGTCAAGCGCCTGCGGAGCGAGATCGACACCATCAAAGAGGACCTCGAGTTGATGGGCGACGAGATGGACCCCGAAGAGCGCGAAAGCATGGAGCAGCGTCTGGCCGAGTTGGAGGAAGAATATCGCTCCTACAGCCAGCACTGGAACCAGGAGACGCAGCACGCCCGCCTGACCGCCGATGACGTCGCTGAGGTGGTGGGCATGTGGACGGGGATCCCCGTCACGACCATCGCGCTTGAGGAGTCCGAGCGGCTGCTGCACATGGAAGATGAACTGCGCAAGCGCATCATCGGCCAGGACGAGGCGATCGAGGTCATCAGCAAGGCGGTGCGCCGCTCGCGCGCCGGTCTGAAGGACCCGCGCCGTCCGATCGGTTCGTTCATCTTCCTCGGCCCGACCGGCGTCGGGAAGACGGAGCTGACCAAGGTGCTGGCTGAGTTCCTGTTCGGCAGCGAGGACGCCCTGATCCAGCTCGACATGAGCGAGTTCATGGAGCGCCACACCGTCGCCCGCCTGACGGGCGCGCCGCCCGGTTACGTCGGCTATGAGGACGCCGGGCAGCTTACGGAGGCGCTGCGTCGCCGCCCGTACAGCATCGTCGTCTTCGACGAGATCGAGAAGGCGCACCCCGAAACCTTCAACATGCTCTTGCAGATCATGGAGGAGGGGCACCTGTCGGATGCGCGCGGTCGCCGTGTGGACTTCCGCAACGCGATGATCATCATGACCAGCAACGTGGGCGCCGACACGATCAAGCGCGGCACGACGCTCGGCTTCGGCCTGCCGACTGCCGGTGAGGAAAACGAGCCGGTCGGCGACTACGATGAGATGCGCAAGACGGTGATGGACGCCCTGCGGCGCACCTTCCGGCCGGAGTTCCTGAACCGCGTTGATGCGACGGTCGTCTTCCGCTCGCTCTCGCGCGAGGAGATCAAGCAGATCGTCACGCTGGAGCTTAACAAGGTGAACGAGCGGCTGGCCGACCGGGCCATGACGCTGCACGCCACCGAGGCCGCGACCGCGTACCTGGCCGAGCAGGGGTACGATCCGGACTACGGCGCCCGCCCGCTGCGCCGCCTGATCACCAACCTCGTCGAGGACCGCCTCTCCGACGCGATCCTTTCGGGGAGCGTGAAGCTGGGCAGCAGCGTGATCGTGGACTACGATCCGGAGAAGGGCGAACTCGTCTTCAACGAAGAAGAGCCTACCCCGACCCTCAGCGAACCGGTGTAACGGATCGCTTGAATAAGCAAGCTCGCAGGCGGTCCTCTGACTCAGGGGGCCGCCTGTTGTTTTCAGACACAGAAAGCATTGACCGCCATGCACATGCGCGAATAGGTGATTCCTAATATACTTTGCTAACATCTTGACCTTTCGTAATTAAAGGATTTGGCGCATGGCGTATTCCGTGTTGATTGTTGATGATGACCGTGAGCTGCGTACGATTTACCGCATGATCCTCGAGCGCCGCGATTTCCTCGTATACGAGGCGGGGAATGGTGCGGAAGCGCTCAAATTTTTGATGAACCAGACGCCGGACGTGATCGTGATGGATATGCTTATGCCGATGCTGGGGGGCGAGGCCGTCATGCAGCGCATCCGGCAGATGCCCGCTTTGAAGGATACACGTGTAGTGGTGCTGACCGCTTACCCGCGCTTTCAGCAGTCCGCGCTCGCCTTCCAGGCCGACAGCTTCCTGGTCAAGCCGATCAAACCCGAAGACCTGGTGCAAACGCTACAAAGCGTGCTGGAACGCGACCCCGACCCAGAGGGCTGATCGGGCCGCTGGCCGCCCTGCCCGGCGCTGCCCCGTCCGCTTGGAGGCCAGGGCAGCGCGCGCTACAATGGCGCCGTTTCCCATCCACACTGCGCCCTGGGGAGCCTGATCGCCATGCGCTTCCTGTCCGATATGCCGCGCCACCGGCTGTGTGCGTCCCTGATGCTGTTCGGGCTTGCCATCCTGCTCGCCGCGTGTGGCGCCGACGATCCCGCGCCGCCAACCGCCACGCCCACCGCCGCCCCGCCGGAGGCCATGATCCTGGTCGAGCGTGCGGGCGTCTTCCCCGCGCCGGACCGGGACGCCACGCCTTTCACGTACCTGTTCGAGCGCGAGCGCGTCGCCATCGAGGGGCAGAGCGAGGACGGCACCTTCCTTCAGGTCACGGTCGAGGGCCGGGCGGGCTGGATCCTGCGGGCGCAGGTGGAGGTCAGCGGCGATCTGGCGCAGGTCGCGGTCGCCTCAGCGCCGGAAGGGGACGCCGCAACCGAACCCGTCCCGGTTGCCCCACCCAGCCCCACGCCCACCGCCGCGACATCCCCGACCCCGCCCGCCAGCCCGGCGACCCTTGAGACGGCGGAGCCGGATCAACCTGCGACCGGCACCCCGACGCTCCCCGCGCCGGTAGCC
>CAZGLU010000301.1:0-5073 GCA_964526095.1 uncultured Anaerolineaceae bacterium
ACACCCTATCCTACACTCTTTCCCTACACGACGCTCTTCCGATCTAGCGGGTCCTGATCGCCGTTCAGACCGGCGTACGGCGCCGCGACGACGGCCAGCACGGGCAGCGTGCGCCGCAGCAGCGCCAGGCCAGGGTCATCCAGCACGGCGCGGCCGGGCACGACCTGTTCCGGCGGCGGCAGGACGCCCGTAAGGGGGTCGGTAGGCAGGTGATCGATCATACACGGCAGTATAGTGCAAACCGTGAAAACGCGAAACGGGCCGGGCGCGGGTTACGGGCGCGCGCCACGGCAGGCTACAGGGTTGCGCGGATCGAGCCGCCGTCGACGGGGAGCATCACCCCATGCACGTAGCTGGCTGCCGGTGAGCACAGGAACACCGCGACGTTGGCGAACTCCTCCGGCTCGCCCATGCGCCCCAGCGGCGTCCCGGCGGCCTGACGCTGCGTCGCCTCCTCCACGCTGATGCCCTGCGCCTGCGCGCGGTTCTCCATCAACTGCGTTACGCGGCCGGTGCGCGTCCAGCCCGGCAGGATGCTGTTGACACGGATGCCCTGCGGCCCCAGCTCGTCCGCGAGCGACTTGGTCAGCCCCGCGACGGCCATGCGCACGCTGTTCGAGAGGATGAGGTTCTCGATCGGCTGCTTGACGGATACAGAGGTGATGGTCAGGATCGCGGCGCGGTCGCTCTGCTTGAGGTACGGCAGTGCAGCGTGGATCAGCCGCACGGCGCTCATCACGTTCAGTTGGAACGCGGCCTCCCAGTCCTCCAGCGCGACGGTCTCGAACCGGCCCGCCGGTGGCCCGCCCGCGTTCGTCACCAGGATGTCCAGCCCGCCCAGGCGCGTCGCCGCGTTCTCGACGATCGAGGCGACCGCGTCCGGGTCCGTCAGGTCGCCCATCAGCGCGATCACGTTGTTGCCCGATTCGCGCTGGATGCCCTCCGCGGTCCGTTCCAGGCTGTCCTGGTGCCGCCCGTTGACGACGACCTGCGCCCCTTCCAGGCTGAAACGGCGCGCCGTCGCGGCGCCGAGGCCGGTGCTGCTGGCGGCTACAAATACCCTGGCGTCCTTCAGGCCCAGATCCATGATACTCCCCCTTGTACGCGGAAAATGGGTTCAGTCAAGCTCAACGCGAAGCTGTACCTGTCCGATGCCGATCACGTCACCGGACGAAACGACCACCGGCTCGTGGATCCGGTCGCCGTTGAGCAGCGTGCCGTTGCTGCTGTGCCGGTCCTCCAGCCACCACTGCCCGCTGCGCCACACGACGAGCGCGTGCTCCTGGCTGGCGAAGCTGTCCCGCAGGATGATCGTGTTCGTCGCGCCGCGCCCCAGGCTGGTGACGGGCAGCAGGGCGAAGCTCGCGCCCGGCTCCAGGCCGCCCTCCGGCGAGCCGACGACCACCAGCCGCCCCCGGTGCAGCCGCCCGCCCGTGACCTCCGTCACCGCCGTCTGGAAGTCCCGCCACAGGATCACGAACACCGCGCCGAGGAAGCTCACCAGCAACACGCCGGTAATGATGCGCAAGATGAGCAGCACGACCTCAAGGCTCAAGGAAACCCTCTTCTCCCGGTTCGTCGGAGCCGGGGGCGTCCGGTTCGTCAAGACGCGCCCACACCTGAGTATCGCCCTTACGCCTCACGCTCCCGGTAGAGGACTCATCGACGTGAAAGACCAGCGGCACGCCCGCCAACGAGATCACGTCGCCGGGGCGCAGCACGCACTCCGTCACGCGGCGGTTGTTGACGAACGTCCCGCCCCGGCTGCCGAGGTCATACAGCACGAACTCCCCGAAGCGGAAGCGAAGCTGGCAGTGATGCCGGCTGACGCGCATATCGTCCAGCACCAGATTATTGTCGCGCCGCCGCCCGATGTTCACCACGCCGCGATCCAGGGGCACGTAATGCTTGCCGTCCACGATCAGAAACGCGTCCGGCACAGGCTCCGGCTGGGCTGGCGGGGCATCCTCCTGGGTCATCGGCGGCAGGACCTGCGTCGACTCGTGCGCGCTCCGCCGCCGCCCGGCGGTGATGGTCAGGCGGTGCGGCGAGATGGACAGGTCGGGCACCAGCTCGACGTCGGGCAGTGACTCCAGCCACAGCGCGCTTTCCTGGGCCAGCCCGACGAGGTGCTCCGCCAGCAGGATCGTGAGGTCCGGCTGGCTCTCCAGCAGGGCGGCGTAATCATCGGGGTGAAGGTGCACCACGAAATGGTTTGGAGCGCAGCGCCGGTCCTGTTCGTCCAGGTAGGCGCCGTCCTCCATCGCCCGCGCGAGGCGCAGCGCCACGTCACGCGGCTGCAACCGCCCGTCAAACAGGCGTGCGAACCCGCCCTCGACCAGCGATTGGATGCGTTCCTCGAAGCGTGACAGGTTGTTTTTGTCCATGCTGGCGATTATACCAGTTCCGCCTTACATGACGATAAACACGGGGCGCGGGACGCCGCCGATCGCCGCGCGACGTCCTGACCGTCCACCCACGCCCGGCTGACGTGCGCGCCGCCCGCGCCGGGTATAGCGGTAGGGGCGTAAGACCCGCTACGCCCCTACCTGACAGTCACCTCATGCGCCGCCCGCTTTAACGCTGCTTCGGGCGGTTGTTGCGGATGAAGTCCTGCGGGTCGATGTAGTTCCGCAGCAATTCGTCGCGGTTCAACAGCGGCCAGTGCCACGGTTGCGTGGCGAGGATGTTCGTCGGGCTGAGGTCGAAGTGCAGGTGATAGGCGAAGAGGCCCTCGCCGTTGCCCACGTTCGCGATCTGCTGCCCGCGCACGACGCGGTCCCCCACCTTCACGCGCATGTCCTGTACGTGCGCGTAACGCCCATACAACACCTGCCCGGTGGTGATAAGCGGGTCGTGCCGGATGATGATGATGTTGCCCCAGCCCGCCACGCGGTTGGCATACGTCACCACGCCGGACGCGGCGGCATACACCGGGCTGTGCTTGTCGGCATCCCAGTAGGGATGGTTGAGGTTCAGGTCCGCGCCGGTATGGTACGCCTCACCGGACGTGCCGACGCGATAGCGCCGCGCGAAGCCGGTCGCGTCGAACCACTTGCCGGGCCAGACCTCCGCCGCCGCGCGCTCCGCCGCCGTGCCGATCGGCACATCGTAGCCGTCCGCCAGGTATTTGTCGGTCGGCGTGATGCCGACGATCTGCCGCCAGCGTACCGCGTCGAACGCGATCTCCTTGTTGTCCTCGCCGGTCAGGTCGTTGAGGTACACGATCCCGGCCTGCGCGTTGTTGGCGTCGAACTGGTACACCCCCAACGGGACCCACACGTTGTAGTACGGGATCTGCCGGATCGGGATCTCCAGCTCGGACGAGGTGCCCAGGACGCCGTGCAGCTTATAGCGCGCGTTCTCGGTCGTCCCGTGACGCGACGGGACGAACACGGATACTTCATACCACCCGCTCGCCACCAGGTCGGGGTCCCACCGCGCCCAGACGGTGCTCGTCTGCGCGACGGTCTTCTTATACTTTACGTTCCAGCCCCACGTCCCCCGGAAGGATTGGAACTGTTGGTTCGGGTCCTGCCCGCCAAAGGCGCCATAGGAGAAGCGCGGGCTGTCCGGGGTGACGATGACCTCGATGCCGTAGCGCCCACCCTGAGGCGGCGGCTCCGTCGGCTGTGTCCCGTCCACCTCCATGGACGTGTTGATCACGGGGAACTCGACGGGGCCGATCACGCCGAGGCGCCACCAACTCATCCCGGAGACCTTGAAGCGGTTGCGCACGAAATCGCTCCCGGCCACGATCTCATCACGCGGGGCAGAGCCGGGCATCACGGGGAACAGCGGGAGGCCGTAATCCTTCCACGTGTCGAAGGCTTCCTGCAGCACCGCCTCGTAGGGGCGCTGAAACGTCTCCCAGTACACCTGAAGGTGCACGCTGTTGACGAAAGGCCGCCATTCCTCCGGGAAGATGTGCGGCTTGTGCTGCGGGCGCGGATCTACCGCTATGCCGATGTGGAAGCGGCCCCCTACCCCGCGCCGGATGCGCGTCATCAGCGGACGGATCGGGTCTTTGCCGACCGTCCAGAAGCCGCTGAACGGCTCGACGTCCAACACCATCGACTTGACGCCGGGCCGGTTGCACACCTCGATGATGCGGTCGGCCTCTGCGACGATGTTGCGCCCCTTCACTACGGCCCACGCGTGAAACTCCAGGCCGTTGGCGGACAGGATGCGGACCCATTTATCTACGCTTGCCACGCCGTCGATCGCCAGGTCCCGATCGGTGTCGAACTCGCCCATCCAGTTCTCGCCGTCGCTGGTCTTCACCCACACCTGCGTGATGTTGGGCGCCCAACGCTTGATGGTGCGCACGACATCCTCGATCGTTTCCTCGCTGAGTGCATTGCCTTTCCAATGCCAGATCGCGATTTTGCCATCGTACGGTGTCGCCATAAATTCCGCTCCTTCCGCGTTCGGTTAGCCCACAGCTTTTCGTATCATAATATAATTCACCTGAGCTTAAGCTAGTACTCAGGTGGCGGTGGTTTTTAACGGTTCAACCTTACGGCTCAACATTAGGGTTCAACATTAAAGGCCAGCGGCGTCCCAGGCCGCACGCAGCCAGCCGGTCACTTCGGCGTCAACGTCCTCCGGTCCAAACAACTCCAGGTGGTGCGTGAAGCGCCCCGGATACGGCTCCACGATCTCCTTCCAGCGCGGCGAGTGATCCCGGCGGTGCAGGCTGACGCTCAGCACGAGCGGCGCGAGGCGGCGGCTGCCGTTGAGGTATTTCGCGGGCATCCAGGCGAACGCGAAGGGCTTTCCCCGGCAAAACGCGACCTGACTCTTGCTCACCCGCAGTTCCACGGGGCCAAGACGCGCGATCCGGTCGCGCAGCACGTCGAAAAGCTGCCGGGATTCCGGGTGGTCATCGAAGAAGTCGTCATGCTCCATCATGTGTGCGCCCTTCCGAGCGCGGAGGCAGCGAAGCCCATGTCTCTACCCGCGATCCCTCTCCCTACCCGGCCAGGGGATACGCGCGTTCAAACATGGCGCCCGCTGACCTGGGCGGCCAGCGAGATCGGAAGAGCGTCGTGTAGGGAAAGAGTGTAGGAT
>CAZGLU010000302.1:0-5050 GCA_964526095.1 uncultured Anaerolineaceae bacterium
GCCACTGCTCGTAGTATTCCTGGGCGAGCTGCTGCTTCTGGTTCAGCTCGGCCTGTGCCGCCTGCGCCAGGTCGGTCTTGCCGCGCACAAGCAGGGTGTCGATGTCCCGGTCCAGCTTCTCCGCCGCCGCCGCGAATTCCTCGTACTTGCGCTTGAGCGTCTTGACGGTGCCGCCGATCGTGGCCGCCGCATCCTCTACCGCGTCCAGGTTGCGCTCGGCCTGCCGGATGTATTCGTCCATGACCTTGACCGAGTTGGCCTCAAGCGCCTGATCCACGAGGCCGTGGATATTCGCCGAAATGAGCGTATTGATCTTCTGTAGCAGTGAAGCCATGAAGGATGTCCTCCCAGGGTAGTTGGTACGGTCAACTGTTCGCTGTGGCAGGGGGCGTGCTGCCGCACCGCCGAACGCTGGTATTTCCCTTATAGTAGCACGGATCGCCTGCGTCCTCTGACGGCGCTCTGACGATCGCCTGACACGCGTGCGGCCTCATGTCTCATCCGTGTTCTCATCGGCCACGGGGAGGTAGATCGTGAACGTGCTGCCTTCCCCGAAGGTGCTCTCCACGTCCACCGACCCGCCATGCAGCCGGACCACGCCCTGCACGATGGCGAGGCCGGACCCCGCGCCCTGGTCCTCGTACTTCTCCCGGTTGATCTGGTAGAAGCTGTCGAAGATGTTCTCCAACTCGTGCGGTGGGATGCCCCGCCCAAAGTCCTGAACGGCGAACGCGACGGCGTCACCGGCCCGGCTGACACGCAGGTTCACCTCGCCGCCGTCCTTATCGGAGAACTTGATCGCATTGTCAACCAGGCATTCCAGCGCCGCCGAGAGATAGTCGGCGTCCGCCAGGATCGGCGGGAGATCCTCCTCGACTTGGACCTCGATGTTCACCCCATGCTCCTGCGCCTGGTCGTAGTGCTTGCTCTGCACGCCGTACAACAGCGCCTCATAGTTGGTGAACAACCGCTTACGCCAATTATACGTATTTTCAGCCTCGCCGGTTTCGAGTTCGACCAGCAGGATGAAGCTTTCCACCAGCCGACGCAGCCGCCCCGCCCCGGCGTTGATCCCGCGCAGGAACGCCCGCATATCCTCCTTGCTCAGCTCGTTGGCGTCGCGGTGCAGCATATCCGCATAGGCGATCACGTAGGTGAGCGGGGTGCGCAGTTCGTGGTTGAGGATCGTCAGGATGTTGTGTTTGATATCGGAGACTTCGCTGCGCCAGGCGTTGTCCAACTGCCGCTTGCGGTCCAGCTTGGCGGAGACGGCCACCAGCAGGTCGTCGGCGTCGAACGGCTTCACGACGTAGTCTTCTGCGCCCATGCGCTTGCCCCGGTGGATGTCGTCGCGCTCCCCCTTGGCCGTCAGGAAGATGAAGGGGATGGTGATCCAGTTTTGATGGGTGCGCACGGCGTTGAAGAAGTCGTAGCCGTCCATGCGCGGCATCATGATGTCGGATACGATCAGGTCGGGCGGTGTGGGTTGCGAGCGCAGGACTTCCAGCCCGGCGATGCCGTTTGCGGCTGTCAAAACCCGGTAGCCATTTAACTCAAGAATATCGCGGATCCCTTCCATCAAGTGTAGATCGTCTTCGACGACCAGGATCAGCGGCGCTTCACTCATTCCCGTCTCTCCGGATCAAAGCTTCCTTCTGTATATCGTAGGCGGGCAGTTTGAGCCGGAAGGTACTCCCCTGGCCTAACTCGCTTTCCACTTCGATGCTGCCGCCGTGCAGCCCCACGATCTCCTTGATGATGGCGAGGCCAAGGCCCGTCCCTGGGATGTTGGGGTTGACATTCGAGCCACGATAGAAACGCTCGAAGATGTTCGGCAGTTCGTCCGCCGGGATGCCGATCCCAGTGTCCGACGTCTCAATAATAACCCATTCCGGGTCACCCTGCTCTGTGCAGGTGATGTCGCTGCGGACGACGATGCGGCCGCCGTCGGGCGTGTACCGGATGGCATTGCTCACCAGGTTCGTCAGCGCGCGCACGAGCTGGTCGGGGTCGCCGAGCACGACCGGCAGGGCGGTGTCCGTGCCCTCGTACGCCAGCATGGCGCCTTCGCTTTCCGCCCAGGCGAGGTTATCCTCCACGACCGTGCGGATCAGGCTCTCTAGCTCGACCGGCTCCCGCACCTGCGGACGCTCGGCGCGCATCTCGCTTTGCAGCCGTGACAGGTCCAGCAGATCGAAGATCAGGCGCTCCAGCCGCTCGACCTCGCGTCCCATCACCTCCAGATAGGTCTCGCGGCGTTCGGGGCGGCCCTGTTGCAGCAGCGAGAGGTAGAGCTTGAGGTTGGCAAGCGGCGTGCGCAGCTCGTGAGAGACGTTCGAGACGAAGTTATCCTTCATGCGGTCCAGTTCTTGAAGCTGGGTGATGTCGCGCAGGATGACGACCGAGCCGAGCATCTCGTCGTCGTTCAGGACGCGCGCCGCCTTCGCCTGGAGCGCAATCGGCCCCCACTCGATGATCTCCGTCGCGTCGTTCACGTCGTCGTCTGAGAACAGTACGCGGTCGATCAGCGTGCGGATGCGCAGGCTGAGTTCCATGTTGGTGTCGTACTGCTCGAACAACTCCTTGGCCGCCGGATTGGTCATGACGATGTGCCCGCTGAGGTCGAACACGATCACCGCGTCGGCCACCGAACTGAGGATCGCCTCGGTGCGCTCCTGCTGCTCGCGGATCTCGGCGGTGCGCTGGACCACGCGGGCCTCCAATTCCAGCGTCTGCTGGCGCACGCGCTCGAACAGCCGGGCATTGGACACGGAGATGGCGAGTTGTGCGGCGAGCGGCTCCAGCACGTTCAGATCTTCGGGCGTGATGCTGTAGTGTCCCAGGCGTTCGACCACCAGCACGCCGATCACCTCGTCCGCGACGATCAGCGGGATCCCCAGCGAGCAGCAGGTCGTCTCTTTCCCCGCACCATTGCTCAGGGTGATGCCCTCGCAGCTCCGGTTGTGCAGGACGGGTTCCGCCTGCTGCATCGCGCGCCAGGCGACCCCCTCCTCGGACAGGTAGTAGGTGCCGGGCGTGCTGTCCACGTAGATATCGTCGCGGCCTGCGAAGATCGAATGGATGTGGAGCTGGTTGTCCTCCACTTGCAGCAGGCCGATCACGTCGTAATGCAGGATGTCGAACAGCTTGCGGGCCACGCCCTCGATCAGGTTCGGCAGGCTGAGGATCGCCGTGGCGTAGCGTCCCACCTCGTTCACCAGCCGGAGTTGGTCCAGGTGACGGCGGATCTCGTCGAACAGCGTCGCGTTCTGGAGGGTGAGCGCGACCTGCACGCCGAGCAGCCGCGCCTGCTCGGTGAGCCAATCCGCGAACGCGTCCGGGTCCTCGGTGTTCACAAGCAGCAGCGCGCCGATCGGGATGTCGGCCTTGACCAGCGGGACCGCGATCACCGCCTGGGCGCGGGTGAGCGCGAGGAACGCCGGTGGTAGGACGGTCGTCTGGCTCACGCGGTTCACGAAGCGCGGGCGCCATTCGTGGATCACCTGGGCGAGGAGCGAGCTGTCATCCAGACTGAAGCGGTGTTCGTTGAACTGGTCCGCCCCGGCGCCGTAGGCCGCGGCCCCGATCAGTTGATCGCCCTCCAGCAGCCAGATGTACACGCCCTGGGCGTTGAAGACGCCGATGCTCTCGTGACAAATCAGGTCCAGTACGGTGTCGCTGTCAAGCTGTGCGCTGATCGCCAGCCCCAGCCGCCCCAGACCGGTCGAGAGCGCCTCACGGCGCAGCGTGTCGTCAAACAGCGCGGCGTTGTCCATCACCACGCCGAGCTGCTGGCCGATGTTCACCAGGAGCTGCTCAAGCTCGGCGGTGAAGGGCACCTCCGGCTGGCACACGCTCAACAGGCCGATCTCCGTCCCGTGGGAGACCAGCGGCACGCTGGTGAAGGTATAGGTGCGCCCGTCCCCCAACCGGATCGGCGGCAGCTCGGACGCGAGCGGCAGGCTGTTCAGGCGCGCGATCGCCTCGTCCGGCAGCCCCGACGCCGCCAGCAGGCGCAGTTCCTGGGCCGCCGTGTCGCGCTGGTGGATGGCGCCCCCACCGAGGTTGAGCGTCTCCAGCACGCGCTCCAGCGCAGTCGCGACGAGGTTATCCTGCGTCAGCGCGTCGTTGCTGGCGGCCAGGATCGTGTTCAGGGCGCGCAGCGCGCGGTTCTGACGGCCCGCCTCCTCCAACAGGTGGAAGTTTTCCATCGCCGCCGCGATCTGGTTGGCGAACATCTGGACCAACTGGAATTCGTCTGAGGTGAACTTGTGGGGCGTGTAGCTCTCAATGTGTAACAGGCCGATGATCTTGTCGCGCACCAACAGCGGCGCGCCGATCCACGAGCGGACCTCCTGGTAGCTGAACTGGCTCGGACGCCACCAGCGATTCTGCCGCGTCTCAGGCACCATGATCGCGCGCTTCGTCTCCATGATGCGCTGGTCGAGCGGGTGCAGGGAGAGCGAAACGGACTGTTCCGGCGGGGGCTGCGCGGTGGCGGGTGAGAAGGCGCGCGGGACCCACGCGTTACGCTCGGCGTTGAGCAGCCCGATGTGCGCCTGGTCGAAGTCGAGCATTTCCTCCAGCGTGTGCAGGGCCGTCGTCAGGGCGCTGTCCAGGTCGCTGCTGGTGACGAGCGCGTACGAGGCGCGTTGCAGCATCTCGGCCTGTAGGCGCCGCCGCTGTTCGGACTCGAACAGGCGCGCGTTCTCGACCGCGATCACGGCCTGATTGGCGAACCCGCGTGCGATTTGCAGGTCGGCCTCGGTGAAGTGCCCGCGCTCCGAATGGTTGAGGCTGAGGCAGCCCAACACCTGATCGTGCGCAATGAGCGGCACGCCGATCCACGACCCGGCCAGGTGGCCGGTCTGGATCCAGGTGTCGTCGGCGCCCGTGTCGGACACAAGCTGCGGCGTGCGCTGCGAAAAAAGCTGCAACAGGTGGGGGAACTGCGCGATCTCGATGCGCCGGTCCGCGATGGGCGTGTCGTCCGGCTTTATCACGAAGCCGTTGTGCGCGCGCACGCTGAGACGGCCCGGCTCGGCCAGCA
>CAZGLU010000303.1:0-5039 GCA_964526095.1 uncultured Anaerolineaceae bacterium
GTGTGCTCTTCCGATCTTCACCATGAAGCGGACGCCCAAAGCGGAGGTCGAGGAGCGGGTCCGGTCAGCCGCGCGGCTGCTGCACATCGAGGAATACCTGGACCGCTATCCGGGGCAGCTTAGCGGCGGGCAGCGGCAGCGCGTGGCGGTGGCGCGTGCCATCGCCGTCCGGTCGCAGGTGCTGTTGATGGACGAGCCGCTGAGCAACCTCGACGCGCTGCTGCGCCTTGAGATGCGCGCCGAACTGAAGCGGCTGCTGGCCGAGATCAACGCCACGACGATCTACGTGACCCACGACCAGATCGAGGCGCTGAGCATGGGCGACCGTATCGCGGTGATGCGCAACGGCAAGCTGCTGCAGTTCGACTCGCCGACGCGGGTGTACGATATGCCCGCCGACCGCTTTGTGGGCGGCTTCATCGGCACGCCGCCAATGAACTTCGTGGAAGGGCAGGTGCGCCGGGCTAACGGGGCCGTGCAGGTGGCGATCGGCGACCACGTGCTCACGCCGATCCCGGAGATGGTGCCGATGCTCACCAAGTACGACGGCCAGCCGATCGTGGTGGGCATCCGTGCGGAAAATATGGAGGCGTTCCCTACGCCCGCCGAGGGCGCTATGCGTGTGACGGTGCTCGTCGTGGAGCCGCTTGGCTCGCAGAACTTGCTCACGATCCAGATCGGCAACGACATCATCAAAGCCTCAACGCACCCCGACTTTCCCGCCGCGCCCAATCAGGACATCTGGATCCGGTTCCCCAGCGAGAAGATCCGCTGGATCGACCGCGAGAGCGGCAAGACGCTGATCCCCGATCTCGAGCAGCTCGTGGCGACATGACCGGCCCTGATGCACGCTGGCACCTGGACCCGGCACAGGGCGTGAAGCCGCTGGATTTCGGCGGGCACGGCGTCATGGGCAGCGTAGACCGCGACGGGCGGCTGATCGCGCTCAACACGCTGCACCCGGCGCACGGGTACATGACGCTGACCACCGCCGCGCCGTTCCCAGAGGCGAAACGCTATGACGTGGCGGCGGTGCGCGCCTACCGGGCGGCGCTGGCCGGGCTGGAAGGGTTCGGGCCGCGCTTCGGGGCGGGGGTCCGCGCCCGCGACGCGTGGCTGCTGGACGGCGCCATCCCCCACGTGCGGATCGTCCTGGACGATGGCTCGTCGGTCGAGTGCACGACGTTCGCCTGGTCGGGCGGCGCGGCCCAGATCTGGCGTCATGAGGGCGCGCCGCTGACGTTTGAGGGGGCGCTCTCGCTTCAGCGCAGCGCGTACACGCAGCTCACGGAGGGCGGCCCGGTGGCGATGCCCGCCGTCGAGGCGGCGGTAGACGCGCGGGATGGTGTGCTGGTGCTCGAAAACCCCGCGTTGGGCCGGGCGGTCGCGGTGGCCGGTTTCGCCGGGATCGAGTGGCGCGTCGCGCCGGGCGGCGTCGTGGAGGTCCGCGCCACCGGGCATCCGGGGACGACCGCCCTGTGGTACGCCTTCGGTCCCGATGGCGCCGCCGCACGCGAACAGGCGCTGATCCTGGGGCAGAACGCTCCGGCGGACGCGCTGGCGCGCGAGCGCGCGGCCTGGCGCGCCCTGCATGACGGGGCGGAGTGGGAGCCGGTCGTCTGGCGCGGGCTGGCGTACGGGCGGATGCTGGCCGTGCCGGTTGGCGAGGCGGCCTGCTTCCTGACGGATCACATGCTGCTGCCGCAGTCGTGGAACCGGGATGCGTACTACGTGGCGCGCGCGCTGCTCAGTTGGCGGCGCGACATGGCCGACCTGGTGCGGCGTCACCTGTTGTGGATGTTCGAGGTCGCGGAGCGGCCCGAAGGCGCGTGGGGCCGCAGCTACCTCGCCAACGGGCGCGTCAAGGACCCGGCCTACCAGCTTGACCAGCAGCTTTTTCCGCTGTTGGAGCTGGCCGAGTACGTGGCCGAGACGGGCGACGGTGCGACGTGGGAGCGGCTGCGCGGCACGGTACGGGCCGTCGTCGAGCGGCTGCTGGCCGGGCGACACCCGCGTGCGTGGCTGTTCCCCACGCAGGAGACGCCCGCCGACGACGAACTGCCCCTGCCCTATCACTTTTCGAGCCACATCCTGCTGTGGCACGTCTTCCGCCTGCTCGACGGGCTGGACCCCGGCGCGGATTACGCGGACATGGCGGAGCAGGTTCGTGCGGCGGCGCTGCTGGCTTTCGCGACGGACCATGAGGGCCGCCGTCTGTTCGCTTACGCCACGGATGGCGAGGGCCATTTCCACCTGTACCATGACGCGAACGACACGCCGCTCGCGCTGGCCCCGGCGTGGGGCTTCGTGACCGCCGATGACCCGGTCTGGCGCGGGACGGTGGATTTCGCCTTCTCGCCTGCGAACGAGGGCGGCTATTACGGCGGGCGGCTCGGCTCGATCCACACGCGGGCGGCGTGGCCGCTGGGCGACGCGCAGGATGTGCTGATCGCACGCGCGCTGGGTGACGCGGCCCGCGAACAGGCCGCGTGGGACCGCCTGCGCCGCGCCGCGCAGTGGGATGGCGCGCTGCCGGAGGCGGTCGATCCGGCGAGTGATGCGGTGGTGTCGCGGCACTGGTTCGCGTGGCCGAACGCGCTGGCCGCGTGGCTGGCCCTGGGCGGTGCCTCGGTGCGCTCCGAGTAGCACGCGCAGCGCATCCACTTCACGGCGGGGCATGGGTCCCGACCGCCGGTGATAGGTGAGGGATGATCCCGGACCCGGATCTGTGCCAGCACGCCAGCGCCGCGACCGTCGGACCGGGCAGGGGGATTAACGAGGCCCTTAAGTCCTTGCCATCGGGCCATGCTTTGATGTTTAATGGGGGTGATAGCCGGTACGCAATCACCGTCACCGGCGGCCTGGCAAGCGTGCCATCGCAGCGGCTCGCAAGGCTGAAACCCGACACACTTCGCCGCTGACACTTCCTTATGCGATGATCACCTATACCGAGCATTTGCCGACTGAAAGGAGGAGGGTTGAGCTAACCTGATAGCGTGCGTGTTGTTTTATTCGAGGTACTTACTGCCACTTAGGGAGGTAACGCATGAAACTCCGCATGTCCTTCATGATGCTGCTTATTGTGGCGCTGCTGCTGCCTCTGGCTGCGATCAACGCGCAGGGCGACGAACCCGTTGAGCTGCGGATGACATGGTACGACGACGGCAATGAGAGCCAGGTCGTGCGCGACCTGCTCGACCGCTTCATGGAAGAAAACCCGGATATCACGGTGGTCGTGGATGTCGTGCCGTACACGGCGATCCTGGAGAACCTGCCGATCCAGTTGGGCGCCGGGGAAGGCCCCGATATGGCGCGCGTGACGGACCTGGGCGGTCTGTCGGAATACTACCTGGACCTGCGGCCCTACCTGGAAGACCCGGACTACTGGGAGGAAAACCTGGGGCCGTATCTACAGTGGCTGCGCCCGGCAGGTGACACCGAGGGCATCTATGGCCTGCAAAACCAGCTCACCATCACCGGCCCGTACATCAATCGCACGCTGTTCGAGCAGGCGGGCGTGACCGTGCCGTGGGACGAGGCTGAGGGCGTGACCTGGGAGGAGTTTGCAGCCTCGTGCAAGGCAGTGGCGGACGCGCTCGGCACGGGTGACGTGTTCGGTATGGCGATGGACCGCAGCGGGCACCGCTTCGCAGGCACCGCGATCAGCTACGGGGCGCAGTTCTTTGACGAGAACGGCCACCCGATCGTGACCGACGAGGGCTTCCGTCAGGCGGCGGAGTTGTTCATCGGCTGGCACGAAGATGGCACGATGCTGTATGACATCTGGGCGGCGACGCCCGGCTACGCGGCGGCCAATGAGGAGTTCGTGAACGGCCGTCTGGCGTGCTACGTGTCGGGAAGCTGGCAGGTGCAGCAGTTCACCGACCTGATCGGCGATGCGTTCGACTGGGAAGTGGTCCCGTTCCCCTGCGGTGATGAGGTATGCACCGGGGTGCCGGGTGGCGCGGCCATCGTGGCGCTGGCCGACACTGAGCATCCGGAGGAAGTGGCTCGCGTGATGGAGTTCCTGGCGAGCGAGGACGCGTTGCGTGAGTTCCATGCGCGTACCCTGTTCGTCCCGGCGCACGCCGGAATCGCGGCGAGCGGCGTAGAGTTTGAGGCCGACCTGCCCCTGGCCCGCGAGGCGCTCGAGGTGTGGTCGTCCAACGTGGCGCTGATCGACCCG
This sequence comes from uncultured Anaerolineaceae bacterium, assembly GCA_964526095.1. GTDB lineage: Bacteria > Chloroflexota > Anaerolineae > Aggregatilineales > Aggregatilineaceae > Aggregatilinea. The sequence goes on from CAZGLU010000303.1 coordinate 4,187, forward strand.
CTGGCGTTCGAGATTCAGGGCTATCCCCAGAACCGCATCGTCTTCGACAGCATCCGCGACCGTCTGGCACAGGTGATCGTCGGCGAGCTGACGCTGGACGAGGCGATCGAGCGCATGCAGGAAGACATCGACACCGGGCTGGCCGAACTCGAGCAGTAGGCCGGGTCCGTCGATGTCGTGTGTATGGCACGGCTGAAAGTTGGCGTAGGGGCGCAGTCTGCTGCGCCCCTATCCTGCGTTTGGTGGCTGGCGGTCCGGCTTCATGCCCCCGCCAGCGTTTTACCCTGAGACGCGGCGCGCCCGGCTCGGACGCGCGGCAGGCGGCCCTCTCTGTTCACCTCTGGGCGCCTTGAGCACCTTGAGCACCTTGAAAGGACGTCCATGGACCGGACGGTAACTTCCCCCACACGGCTCCGCGCCGGCTATGCGGATCGCGGCGTGCGCGGGGCGCTGAACCGCCTCGGCTATACCGCGTACGCAGCGGTGATGAGCGTGTTCGACGTGCTGCTCTCCCCGCTGCAGCGCCGGATCGGCGTGCGCAACATGGCGTACATCTTCCTGCTGCCGAACCTGTTCATCTTCGGCCTGTTCGTGCTGTTCCCCATGCTGCTCAACATTTTCTACTCCGGCACGGCGGGCACGGCGCTGTTCCCACAGGACCGGACGTGGGTCGGGCTGGACAACTATGAGCGCATCTTTAGCTGCGGGAACTACCTCCAGCCGAACACCTGCCGGGAAGACTTCTTCTGGCGGGCGGCGAGCAATACGGTTGTGTTCGTCGCGTTCCAGGTGGGCGGCATGGTGCTGCTGGCGTTGATCACGGCGCTGATCCTGAACCGGCAGATCGTCGCGC
>CAZGLU010000304.1:0-2654 GCA_964526095.1 uncultured Anaerolineaceae bacterium
GAACGCCGAGACCCGTATGGATGTCGATCCGCGCGCCGTGCGTGCGGCCGGCCTAAGGCTCGGACGGCAGCGTGATCGGCTTGAGGTTCGCCTCGATCTGCGCGCGGTGCGGCTCCAGGAAGGGCGGCAGCGCGAGGCGCTCGCCCAGCGCGTCGGGGTCCTCGTCGGTGGCGAAGCCCGGCCCGTTCGTGGCGATCTCGAACAGGATGCCGCGCGAGATGCGGAAGTACACCGACTGGAAGTAGTAGCGGTCGATGAAGTCCGTGATGCCCAGGCCGGACCGCGCGATACGCTCGCGCCAGTACGCCTGCTCCTCGCGGTCGGCCACGCGCAGCGCGAGGTGATGCACGCCGCCCGCACCCAGCCGAGCGGGGCGCAGGTTCGGCTCCTCGGCCACCCACAGCTCGCGGCCAGGGCCGCCCGCCCCCGTCTCGAAGCGGGTGACCGCGCCGCCGCCGGGGTAGGGGCTGGCCGTCTGCTCGCCTCGCCGGTAACCGAGCACACGGGTGAGGATCGGCTCCAGGAGGTCGAGCCGGGGCGTGGAGAGCAGGCAGGCGTAGAAGCCGCGCAGGGCGTGTTCCGGGGGCACGTCCGCCCGGTCCCAGATCTCGCCCTCATACGGCGCGCCGCCATCGTCCACGAGCATCAGGCGCTGACCCTCCGGGTCATCGAAGGTGAGCAGGTCGCGGCCCGCGAAGGTCCCGCGCGTCACCTGCGCGGCCCCGCGCTCGTTCAGGCGCTCCTGCCAGTAGTCGAGCGCCGCGCTGCCGTTGACGCGGAACGCCGTCGCCGCGATGCTGTCCGTGCCGCGCTGGTCCGGCCCGATCTGCGGCCAGTCGAAGAAGGTCATATCGGTGCCCGGCGTGCCGACCTTGTCCGCGTAGAACAGGTGGTACGCCGATACGTCGTCCTGGTTGACGCTCTTTTTCACCAGCCGCAGGCCGAGCACCTGCGTGTAAAACTGGAGGTTCAGCCCGATCTGGGCCGATACGGCGGTGACATGGTGAAGCCCGTTAAGCGATCTGTCTTCCATGCTGCGCTCCTTCGCCCATCGGTTGCCGTGCCCGCGTCGATCGGCGCGGCGCTGGCTCCAGGCAGATCATAAAGCAGATCGGGCTTAACTGAAAAAGGCGGCGGCGTGCGTCAGGTGATCGCCTGGCATCCGCCCCTGCGCGCTGGTTGATTCGGATCTGGCTTTGTGGGATACTCCGAAACAGGCCGGGCAGCACCGGCCGGAACTGTGGTTTTTGAGCGGAGGAAGGATGTCGTGGCGCGGCTTGTTTTAGTGTGCATCATCATGCTCACAGGCGTGCTACCGGCTTCGGCGCAGCAGCCCTCGGAGGAGAACGAGGCGCTGGCGCTCTTGTGGGACGTGGTCCACGCCCAACCGGGCGATTTCAGCGTCGCGTGCATGCCCCTGGCGACCCCGTCCCGGACCGTGTTGTATAACTCCACCGAGCCATTCCCCCTCGCGTCTGTGTCCAAGCTGCTGATCTTCATCGAGTACGCCCGGCAGGTCGCGGCGGGGGTCATCCCGACGGATGAAATGGTCCCCATTGAGACCCTGAACCTCTACGACGTGCCGCGCAGCAACGCCGGGGCGCACCAGCAATTCCTGGCTGAGTACCCCCCTGACGTCACCGCGCTGTCCCTGTGGGACGTCGCGGCGAACGGCATGATCCAGTACAGTTCCAACGCCGCGTCCGACTACGTGCTGGCCCGCCTGGGGCCTGTCGATTGGGGCGCCCTGTACTGGTCGTTGGGCGTCACCGGCACGGGCTACCCGCTGCCGTTCGGGGTCGTGGCGATGCTGATGGACAATCACGAAACCGGGCCGGTGACGATGGCCGACATCCCATCGCTCTCCGTGGCCGAGGCCGCGGCCCGCTTCGAGCGTTTCGTGCTGGACCCCGACTGGCGCGCCGAGGAGATCGCCTATCGCGCCTCGCGCGATCAAAGCCAGAACGACTGGGCCGCGCAGGCGTTGGTGTTGCAGCGTTTCACCGTGACGGGCACCGCTCAGGACTTCCTGAACGTGCTGGACAGCATCTACGACCAGGGCGGGCCGCTTTCCGAGAACACCAAGCAGATGGTACGCTGGGCGCTGTTGTGGCAGGGCAACGGCTACGTGGACAGCCTCTACCGCGAATACGGCTCGAAGCTCGGCTACTACGTCGGCGGCACGCTGACCCTGGTCGCTTACGGCGTGCCGCATGAGGGCGTCCCGGTGGTCTCGGTGACGTTCCTGCGCAATTTGCCGCGCGGCTTGTACCGCGAGATGCGCGAGTTGGACAGCATCGGCGAGCTGGCGCACTGGATGAACTACAACGCCTGTGAAGGGCTGCTGGACGCCATCTACGGCAGCTCGCCGTAGATGGCGGAGCATATGTGAAGGGGCGACGTGCCCATGCCGCCCTGATCGCGGGGCGGCGTGGTTTGATGCATCGGGTGATCGGCGGGCCTGAGCTGCCTGCGACGTAGCTTTCAGGAGCAAAAGTGTCTTATGGAGATCAAGAATCTTGTCGAAAAAATGACGCTGGAGGAAAAAGCAGCCCTGTGCACGGGCGTCACGCCCTGGGATACCTTCGCCGTCGAGCGGCTGGGCATCCCTGGCATCGTCATGTCGGACGGGCCGCACGGCATCCGCCGGGTGC
>CAZGLU010000304.1:2664-5038 GCA_964526095.1 uncultured Anaerolineaceae bacterium
CCGGGCGGGTTCTCCGGCGAGACGCTGCCCGCGACCTGCTTCCCGACCGCCTCGGCCCTCGCGGCGACGTGGGACGTGGACCTGATCCGCACGATGGGCGAGGCCCTGGCCGACGAGTGCATCGCGCTCGGCGTCGATATCCTGCTGGGGCCGGGCAACAACATGAAGCGCACGCCGCTGTGCGGGCGCAACTTCGAGTACTTCTCTGAGGACCCGTACCTCGGCGGGCGCATGGCCGCTGCCTTCATCGAGGCGGTGCAGAGCAAGGGCGTCGGCACGTCGCTCAAGCACTTCGCGACCAACAACCAGGAGGATCAGCGGTTCACCATTAACGCCGAGGTGGACGAGCGCACGCTGCACGAGTTGTACCTCGCCGGGTTCGAGTACGCGGTCCGCACGGCGGCGCCGTGGACGGTGATGTGCGCCTACAACCGCCTCAACGGGACCTTCTGCTCGCAGAACCGCATGCTGCTGACCGACATCCTCAAAAACAAATGGGGCTTCGAGGGCTTCGTCGTCTCCGACTGGGGTGCTGTGCACGACCGCGTGGCGGCGCTCGCCGCCGGGCTGGACCTGGAGATGCCGGGGCCGCAGCCGCGCCGCGTCGAGGCCGTGGTCGAGGCCGTGCGCGCCGGTGAGTTGGACGAGGCCGCGCTCGATGCCGCCGTGGAGCGCCTGCTGCGCGTCATCTTCAAGGCGAAGGAGACGCCGAAGGGCGGCGGCACGATCGACGTGGACGGGCACCATGCCCTCGCCCGCCGGATCGCGGCGGACGCGATCGTGCTGCTCAAGAACGAGGGGAACCTGCTCCCCCTGCGCGACGTCCAACGCCTGGCGGTGATCGGCGTTTCGGCCAAGGAGCCGTACTTCCAGGGCGGCGGCAGCTCGCACATCAATCCCACCCGCGTCGATGTGCCGTTCGACGCGCTGGCCGAGCAGGCCGGTGGCGCGGAGTTGACCTACGCGCCCGGCTACTCGATGGAGGGCGGCCCCGTGGATCAGGCGCTGATCGATGAGGCGGTTGAGGTCGCGGCGGCGGCGGACGTCGCGCTGCTATACATCGCCCTGCCGCCGTTCAAGGAATCCGAGGGCTACGACCGCCCGGACATCGACCTGACCGCGCAGCAAGTCGCGCTGATCCAGGCCGTGACCGCCCGGCAGCCGCGCAGCGTCGTGATCCTCAACAACGGCTCGGCGGTCGCCATGCAGGAATGGATCGACGGCCCGGCGGCCGTCCTCGAGGCCTGGATGATGGGGCAGGCGGGCGGCGGCGCCATCGCGGATGTGCTGTTCGGCAAGGTCAACCCCTCCGGGCGGCTGGCGGAGACGTTCCCGATCAAGCTGGCCGACACGCCCGCCGCGATCAACTACCCCGGCGAGTTGGGCACTGTGCGCTACGGGGAGGGCATCTTCATCGGCTACCGCTACTATGACGCGACCGGCACGCCCGTCCAGTTCCCCTTCGGCTACGGCCTGAGCTACACGACCTTCGCCTTCAGCAACCTGCGGACCTCCGCCGAGCGCTTCACGGACACCGAGGGCCTGCGCGTCATGGTGGACGTGACGAACACCGGGCCGGTGGCGGGTAAGACCGTGGTCCAGTTGTACGTCCGCGATCAGGTGGCGTCGGTGCGGCGTCCGGAGAAGGAATTGAAGGGCTTTGCGAAGGTCGCGCTCGAACCCGGCGAGACGAAGACCGTGACGCTCGACCTCGACCGCCGGGCCTTCGCCTACTACCATCCCGGCGTGCACGATTGGGTGACCGAGAGCGGCGCGTTCGACATCCTGATCGGGTCCTCCGCCGCCGACATTCACCTGACCGCCACGGTGCACCTGGTGTCTACGCAGCCGCCCCCAAACGGCCTGAGCCGCGATAGCACCTTCCGCGAGTGGCGTGAGGACCCGCGTGGCCGGGCCGTGTTGGAGCCGCTCATGCGCGACATCGCGCAGGCGAACCCGACGGCGGGGCGCCCCCTGGACCTGGACGCCATGCATTGGGCCGACAACATGCTGTTGGAGTCCGTGCTGGCGTTCTGGGGCGCGAAGGTCCTGCCGACCACCCCGGAGGGCATGGTCGAGCGTTTGCTGGAACAGGTCCGCACGCTCACGCCTGCGGCGTAGGCGCGCGGGCCGATCCGCGTGAAACGAGCCGGGCCGGAGGTACGAGCATCCTCCGGCCCGGTGTGTTGTGCGCCTATGATCCGCGCTTATTCTTTGATGGCCCCGGACACCATGCCGTGAATGAAGCGCCGCTGGAAGAAGAAGTACAGCACGATCACCGGCAGGCTGACGATGGTCGCCGCCGCCGCCATCACCGGCACGTCGGCGGCGTAGCGCCCGCGCAGCAGCGCCAGCCCGACCGGCAGCGTGCGCA
>CAZGLU010000305.1:0-5032 GCA_964526095.1 uncultured Anaerolineaceae bacterium
ATGGCGCCGTCCTCGACGGCCACACGATAGCCCGCGAAGACCACCACGCCGGTATCCCCCAGGATCGTCTCGCGCGTGAGGGCGCTGATCGTCGTGCCCTCGCCGCTGGGGGCGTGGATCACCGCCGTGCCGTTCACCGCGAGGTCGATGCCGTTGACGCGCAGCAGCGCCAGGTTTTTCTCAGGGGCCTGGACCACCACGCCGGGGAAGGGGAGGCCCTCGCACGGCCCCGCGCCGTTCGCCGTTTCGAGCGTGAAGGCGGCGCCGGGCGCCAGGTTCGGGGCGTCCTCAAAGGTCAGCGTCGCCGGGCCGAAGACGATCAGCGCTGCCGCCTGGCCCGCCACGTGCCGGTCGGGCAGGTTCAGCCGCGCCACGCTCCACGGCCCGCCGTCGCTTCCGACATGCAGCGCGGTCAGGTCCGGCAGGGCGGCGGTGTGATCCGCGCCGTCCGCGCCGACCAGGGACACGTCACCGGCGGCGGCGCAGGCGACGGCGCCATCGAGCGCGGCGCAGCGTTCGATGGTCGCGGCGATCGCGTCTTGCAGCATGGCGTCGCAGTCCGGCGCGTCGTCCTGGGCGCGGGCGGGCGCAAACGTCACCAGCAGGGCGAGGCTCAGGGTAAGGCATACGAGAGCACGGAGCATAGGCGCATCCTTGCAGGTCTGACCGGGTGAATTGTGGTGATTATACGCCGGGCGGCGCCCAGCGGACCCGACGCTTGATCTACGGCTAGATACGCCAGGAAACTTTAAGGTTCCGGCGCGGATCCCGAACGTTCGTTCTGGTATAATTGGCCCCGCACACAAGGAGAACGTACCATGGCCGAAGGGCGTTTTAACCCCGCGCACAAGCGGGTCATCGACTCGATCCTGGATGGCGTGCCGGGCGTCACCGAGCGTAAGACGTTCGGGCACCCCGCCTACTACATCCGGGGCAAGATGTTCGCCGCGCTGGTGGAGGATGGTCTGGCACTCAAGCTGCCGCAGGACGTGGTCGAGGAACTGGTACGGCAGGCGACCTGTATGCCCTGGGCACCGGGCGGCGTGCCGATGGGCGGTTGGGTCCAGATCGTGCTGCCCGATGCGGAAGCGTACCGCGACTACACGCCCTACCTGGAGCAGTCGGTCGGGTACGTGTCGCAGCAAGCCGCGCGGGGGTGATACCCCCGGCGGCCCCTGTGCGGCGGAGTTACCCTGTCGAGGCGTCGGGCGGCTGGCCCTTGTCCCCGGCCTGCTCGGTGAACTCGTCGAGCAGCTCCTCCAGGTGATCGACTGAGGTCACGTCAACGCTATCGGTGTATTCGTCCAGGTCCTTCATCGTCCCGAACTCGGAGCCGATCTGTGTGACGGTATAGGCTGCGGCGGCGGCGCCAAGCTGGAGCGCCTCTTCCAGCGTGCGCTGGCGGAGCCGACCGGCGAGGTACCCGGCCAGCAGCGCCTCGGCCTGCCCGGTGTGCGTGCCCTCGCCTGTATCCGGCATGTCTACCAGCCAGGTGCCCTCCTCCGCAACCAGCACCGCGCTCTGGAGCGCGGGCATGGCGACCAGGACGCGGTCGGCGCCCTGCTCTTGAAGCTGGTGCGCGCAGTAGATCACGTCCGTATCGCTGCGGACGGGGAAGTTGAACAGCCCTTCTAGCTGGAGCTGCGTCATGTAGATCAGGCGCGGCTTGGCGCGCAGCGCCTGCTGCAACGGCTCGCCGCCCCCGGCGTTGATGTACACCAGCCCGCCCGCCTCCTGCGCGATCTGCGTCAGCGTGGCGTAGGCGTCCAGCGGCATGCCGCCCGGCAGGCTGCCCGCGAAGACGACGGCATCGCGGGGGGCGATCAACTCCGCGAGGGTATCTGCCACCTGCTGTAGATCATCCTCGGTCGCGCCTTCGGCGTCCTCCACGATCACCGTTTCGTGCTCGTGGCCCGTGTCTTTGATGATGATGTTGCTGCGGGTGCGCCCCTCGCGCCGCAGGACGGAGATCGGGAACTGTTCCTCGGCCAGCAAGGTCTGATACCCGCGCCCGATGGCATCGTGCCCCACCAGGACGATCGCGTGGGTTGGGATGCCCATCGAGTTCAGGGCGCGCGAGATGCTGATCGAACGCCCGCCGAGGTCGATCCGGGTGGTTTCAGTGGTGCGGTTCTGGTACCCTAGCGCCAGGAAATGCGTGACGAGCGTGCGGTCCAGCGACGGGTTCAGCGTGACCGTGATGACCTTACGCGGCCCGGCCCGCCTGTTTGGTTGTGTCTCACTCATGACTGGTTTTGCCTCCCATGGGTCTGTGCGGACCCTGTTCGGGTCGTTGCGGGGCACAAAAAGGCTTGCGTTCCACGCGGAAAGTAGCGCACCTGTTTGTCCCACAAACGATGGATCTCTTAAGATTATGCCATAACTTACCGGCGAAAGAGGTCTGATGTACTGGATTGACGCGCAGGGTACCTTGCTGAAGGCGCTGCTTGAGCGGCCCCGCATCGGGCTGGTGACCGACGTCGACGGCACGATCAGCCCGATCGTCGCACACCCCGACGCCGCGCAGGTCACGCCGCGCGCGCGCGAATTGCTGGCCGCGCTGGCCGACCGCCTGCCCCTCGTCGCGGCGGTATCGGGCCGCGCGGCGGCGGACGTTCGGGCGCGTGTGGGGCTGAGCCAGGTCGTCTACGTCGGCAACCACGGCCTCGAATGGTGGATCGACGACCGCGTTGAGGTCGCCCCGGCTGCCGCCGCGTATCGCCCCGCCATCGAGGCCGCGCGTGACGAGGTGCAGGGCTACGTCGTGCCGGGCGTGATCGTCGAGGACAAGGGCGCGACGCTCTCCGTGCACTACCGGCTCACAGCCGACCCTGAGGCCGCAGCGGACGCGCTGCGCCCGTCCGTCGAGCGGATCGCGGCGGCGCACGGGCTGCGGCTCTACGAGGGCCGCATGGTCTTCGAGCTGCGTCCGCCGCTGGAGATCCACAAGGGCAGCGCCTTCCGCGACCTTGTGACGCGCTACCGGCTGGACGGGGCGGTGTACCTGGGGGACGATACCACCGACGCGGACGCGCTGCGAGCGGCCCGCGCCATGCGGGAGGCGGGCACCTGCTACGCGCTCGGCCTCGGCGTAGAGTCCGATGCGACGCCGGAGGCCGTGCGCGCCAGCGCCGACCTGACCGTGAACGGCGTTCAAGACGTCGAGCGGTTCTTGGCCTGGATGCTCAACGCCTCCGCCGCATCCTCCAACTGCTGATAGAACCACGAGCGCACCCCGGCGTTGCGCACGATCCGGCGCAGGCCCTCGGCCCGGCGGTGGCGCTCTTCCGGCGGCATCGTCAGCGCGCGGTGCATGGCCTCAGCCGTGCCGTACGTGTCGAACGGCGAGACGATCAGGGCGTGCTCGGCCAACTCGTAGAACGCCCCGGCATGTTCGGAGAGCAGCAGCACGCCGTCGCGCTGGTTGACCAACACGCCCTCCTTCGCCACAAGGTTCATGCCGTCCGCGATGGGGTTCACCAGCAGCACGTCGTAAATCTGCATCGACGCGATGGCGCGACGGTAGTTTTCCCCGACGAGGATGCGCACCGGCTCCCAGTACTCGCCGCTGTACTCCGCGTTGATCATGCCCGCTTCGGCCATGATCTGCTGGAGGTAATCCTGGTACTCGCCCACCTCCATGCGCGAGGGTACGAGCAGTGCGACCATCTGCACGCGGCCACGGTGCTCCGGGTGGTTGGTCAGCAGCTCGCGGAACGCCTCCAGCCCGCGCAGGATGTTCTTGCTCGGCTCGATGCGGTCCACGCGCAGGATGAGCCGGTTGTCCCCCACGAAGTTGATCATCTGCGCTTTGAGCAGGCGCGTCTGGTTTTCGGCGGCCAGCTCCTCGACCTTCTCGACGTCCACCGAGATCGGGTAGGCGCGGGCCTGCACCGTCCGGCCCTCGTACTGGATGCTGTCGCGGCTGCCGCGTGAGTGCGCGTTCTCCACGAAGAACCGGCAGCACTGCACGAAGTTGAAGGCGTCGCGCTGCGTCTGGAAGCCGACCCGGTCGGAGGCCAACATGCTGACCAGCAGGTGCGTGCGCATCTCCTCCGGCAGGATGCGCCATGCGTCGGGGCCGGGCCAGGGGATGTGCACGAAGGGCTGGATGTACACGCGGTCGCCCAACCGCTTGCGGAGCGCGTGCGCGACGAGGTAGAGGTGGTAATCCTGCGGGAAGATGATCACGGGGCGGTCGGTGTCCTGCACGCTCTCCGCGATCACGTCCGCGAACTGCTCATTCACCGCGACGTAGCCGTTGCGCCACGCCTTCCACGTCTTGGTGTTGATGCTTGGCTGGCGCGGGATGTCCCAAAGCTGGTGCTGGATGAACCACAGCAGGGGGTTCGCGATGACGTTATAGTATTGGTCGTAGCGGCGCGGCGATATGTGGACCAGCCGCAGCCGGATGCCCTCGACATCGACGGGCTGATTGCCGTGGGCGGCGAGCCAGGCGATATCGCCTTTGCTCAGCGCCGCCGCAACCCACAGCACCTCATGGCGTTCGGCCAGCGCGGCGAGGGCCGTCACCAGCCCGCCGCTGCCGCGCTGTGTCGTGAACTCACCCGTACGTCGCTGGCGGAAAGAAAAGGGGCCGCGGTTGGATGCGATGACGATCAGCGGTTCTTTGCCGTCCAGGGCGTTCCCAAAATCCATCGTGAATTGCCTCCTCAATGCGGCAGCCAGCGCCAGGGAAATACGCTGCCTGACGTGACTGGTGGTGGGTGAGGACGTACGGCGTAACCAGGGATCATCTTAGATTATAACCATCCCGTTGCCGGGTGCCCCGCGCCTGTACGTGTGATGAATGGCTGGCAGTTTTAGGGCGAGTGGTCTATTGCGCCAAGTGGCGCAAGCGCGTTATGATGTTCCCGCCGCTTAAAACAGCCTGGATGCGGCGTGTAGCTACCTTGAGGAGAAAGAAAGTTATGTCTAAACGGCTCGGATTAGCCCTGGTGGCCTTGTTGATCGTCCCGATGCTGCTCAGATCGGAAGAGCGTCGTGTAGGGAAAGAGTGTAGGATAGGGTG
>CAZGLU010000306.1:0-2431 GCA_964526095.1 uncultured Anaerolineaceae bacterium
CGGCGCGCATCAGCACGCTGCCCAGGATCACCCCGTCCATCCCGCAGACCGGCAGGCCGCGCTGCCCCAACGCCCACGCCACGCCCGCCGGGTAGCGCGCCCAACGCGGCAGTTCCTCGCCGTCCAGCGTGACGCGCGCCTCAAGCTGCGCCAGCGAGAAGGCTGTCGTGGCGTCTAAGTTGGCCGCGTGCAGGTGCACCTGATCGTCGGGGCGCCCCGCCGCCGCCAGCCAGACCTCACGGTTGATGGCGATGTTCAGCACCAACCCCTCTTGAATGTCCACATGCCCGCCGAGCAGGTTCACGCGGCCCGGCGCGCGCACGATCACGTCCGGCGTACGCCCCGCGAAGACAGCCGCGAACGTATCCAGCAGGGACGCAGGCGCCCCTTCAACAGCCCGTAGATGGGCGCGGTCCGTATCCGACATCAACTCTCTCGCTCCACCACAATGCCGCGCTGTTGCAGCGCGTTCATCAAGTCATCTTCCTGCCCGGCCCGCACGACGACCGCCGTTGGGCCAAGCGTCGCGCCCAGGTAGCGGCGCAGCTCCGGCGTCTCGAGGATGGCCTTCAGCGCGTCGGGCGCGGTCGCCCGCAGGATGACGGCCTCCATCAGCCACATCTCCGCCTGCCCGACCGCCGCCCACTGCGCCAGCCGCCGGGCGACCGGCTCCGGCACCGCGTCGCCGCTGGTGCGCTTCAGGAACGCCAGGATCGCATCCAGCTTCAGGCCGCTTTGAAGCGCACGCTGGAGCGCCTGCGGGGTCAGGGCGTACACATACGGGTCACCGGCGCCGTCCCACCGTGCGATGCGCGCCAGTTGGAAGCGCTCGTAGCGGCTCACCGTACGCGCCGCCAGCACCGTGCCGTCCTCCTGCACCACGACCGGCGTGCGCTCGTCGGGCGGGTCGGGCCAGTCCGTTTCGCCGCACATGGCGCGACCGTACACCGTCAGCCGTGCGAGCGTGCCCTCGTCGCCCAGGTCGAGCAGGCCGAGCCAGTGCAGCGGCCCGGTCAGGATGAAGCGCAGCACCGCCCCGTCCACGCGGTCCCAGTTCTCGAAGCCCTGAAGGTACTCCCCGGTCACTGCGTCCCGGATGTACCAGCTTTCGTAATCCCCGCCCGGCCGCTGGAAATCCGGCTCGTCGCTGCGGATCACGTCGATCAGGTGCTCGATGGCCCACCAGTCGTGGGGCGGCACCATCTCCAGGTAGGTGAGCAGCGTCTGCCGCGCCAGCAGGGGATCGTTGCGCCAGCCGGTGTCCTCCGGTTGCAGGCCGGGGGTGTGCCACAGGTCGTTAAAGAGGGTGCTTTCGCGCCACGCCTCGGCCAGCGCGCGGACCTGGCGCGGGCGCGCGCCCTCCAGCCAGCGCCGGGCGTTGGCCGGAACGGGCTTGAGGTAGCCCTGCTCGCTCGTGGCCAGCCCCATCGTGCCCGCCAGGCCGACCAACAGCGCCACACGCGCGGGATGATCGCCGCCCAGCCAGTGCGGGGCGAGGTCCGCTTGCAGCCGCGCGTAGAGCGCGTCCCGGTCCGCCGGGATCTGTTCGATTTGCAGGTAGGCCAGCAGCGTCGCGAGGTCGTCCACGAGCATCGTGGTGGCGGGGTAAACGGCGGACGGCTCCCCCGGCGGCACCGGATCCTCGGCGGGCCGCGCTCCCCCCGCCCCGGCGAGGTCAAAGCCGGTATCGTGGGTGGGCAGGGCCGCCGCCAGGTCCGGCGGCACGTAGATGAACGCCTGCATGCCGGTTTTGCCCGTGTCGAAGGCGCGGGCGATCAGGCCGCGATAGTACAGGCGCTCGGCAGGGCTGGCCTCCGGTTGCAGGTACGGCTTCTCGCGGTCGCGCTTGCGCGGCCCAAACTGCCGGATCTCTCCGAAGAAGCGGCTGAAATGCGCCTCCGGCATCTTGTGTTCCGCTGCGCCGAGCAGCGTTTGCAGCGCGCCGCGTTCCTCGTCGGTCAGGCGGCCCCATTCACGGGAGGCGCGGTCGGGGTCCAGCATGGCGGCGGCCAATAACTCGGCTGCGTCGTGCTTGCTCGCCCCCTGAAGATCAACGTCCCAGCGGTGGGCGATGATCGCCAGCATCCCCGGATCGTAATCGAGTAAAGTTGGCAGAAGCTGTTGCATGGCTCCCCGGATGGTCCCGTCACAAACCGGACATTTAGCTTACGGTCTGTTGTAACTTGCCGCAAGTTTTGGCGCCGGGCACGGGGGTGAAGGGTGGGGTGCGTCCCCGCCCGCCATACCGAGCGGGGACACGCGCGGGAATCCGCGCCGGGCGATCACTCGCCGATGTCGGCACAGGCAGACTGCCACAGCGGCGGCCAGACGCTGTGCGGCATGCCGTAGTAGTCCTCGACGATGCGGCGCACCAGGGGCGCGGCGACCTCCAGATCGGAAGAGCGTCGTGTAGGGAAAGAGTGTAGGATAG
>CAZGLU010000306.1:2441-3214 GCA_964526095.1 uncultured Anaerolineaceae bacterium
CACAGGAGTTTTCGACCTCGACCACGATCGCGATCTCCGGGTCCTCGCGCGGGACGAACGCCACGAACCACGCCTGCGGCTTGGTCGTCTCGCCGCCGATCTCGGCGGTGCCCGTCTTGCCGCAGACTATCGGCGGGGCCTGGCCCCAGGCTTCTTCCTGCCAGGTGTACCACTCCTCGAAGATGAAGCGGGCCGTGCCGTTGGGGTCCAACGTGACCTGGCACATCGCCTCCTGGATGGCCTCGAACACCTCCGGATCCCACTCGAGTACGTCCATCACCTCGGGCTGCGCGGTGTACACCGGTGCGTCTCCGATCAGGCCGACCTTGCTCACCAGCAGCGGCTTGAGCATCTTGCCGCCGTTGGCGAAAGCCGCCGTCATGCGCACCATCTGAAGCGGCGTAACGGTTACATCGCCCTGGCCGATCACCACGTTGAGCATCGCGCCGAGGGACCATTGCTGAGCGTGAAGCTGGAAGTGAGATTCCTCGTCCGGGACTGTCCCGGCGGCCTCCGGCAGGACGTCCTGGCCGGAGGGGGCGCCAAGCCCCATCATCTCCGCGTAGCGCGAGATGATCCAGGGGTCTTCCTGGTATAGGGCGACGCCCAACTCCCAGAAATAGGGGTCGCAGGAGAACGTCAGCGCCTGGATGAAGTTGATCATGCCGTGGCCGTTCGGGTAGTACCAGTCCGTGCGGAACTCGCGGCCATCGCCGTACTGCTGGCCGTACCAGATGCCGTTACAGGCGCGCGTGGTGTTGGCGGTGAACACG
>CAZGLU010000306.1:3224-5001 GCA_964526095.1 uncultured Anaerolineaceae bacterium
TCGAGATCATCTTGAAGATCGAGCCGGGCGGTAGCTGCGCCAGCGTGACGCGGTTGAGCAGCGGGCGGCGCGGGTCCTGGTTCAGCCGGGCGATCTCGTCGCCCCGGTTGAATACGTTGGAGTCCGGGTTAAAGAGGCTGGCGTCGAAAGTCGGGTAGCTGACAGCCGCCAGGATCTCGCCCGTGTTCACGTCCATCACCACCGCCGCGCCGCCGGGCGAGGTTTGGCCCCAGGTTGGCGCCGCCTCCTGGTACGCCTCGACGAACGCCTGTTGGACGGCCGCCTGCAGGTCGCGGTCGATGGTCAGGTACACGCTCTGGCCCGGCTCGGACTGGCTGCTGCCGATGCTGCGCAGCACCTCCCCGGTCGGCGCCACGATCGACAGGGTGGCGCCGATCTTGCCCGCGAGGTACTCCTCGTATGCCTTTTCCACGCCTTCCTGCCCGACCAGCGCATCCGGCGGATAGCCGAGGCGGGTGTAAGCTTCCTCCTGGCCCGGCTGGATCTGCCCGACGTAGCCGATCAGGTGCGGGGCGAGATCCTTGTAGTAGCGCCGCGTGTTGCGCGTGAGGGTGTCGGCGTTATCGTCCCCGATGTCGCAGAACTCCTGAAGCCGCTGCGCGTTGGCGTTGTACGTCTCCGGGTCGACCTGCCCGATCAGGAAGCGCGTTTCCGGCGAGAACAGCATGAACCGCTGCTGGAGGTCCGTGCGCTCGCGGACAAGCACCTGGGCCAGCACGTTAATGCAGGTCTCCTCGTTGAGCAGATCCTGCTTGACGACGTACAACTCGACCATGGCGCCGTTCTGGTCCACCAGCACGTTGCCATTGCGGTCGTAGATGTTGCCGCGTGCGGGCTGGTTGGTGCGCAGCTCCAGGCGCGCGCCCTCGGCCAGCTCCGCGAAGATGTCCATGCGGGACCACGCGACGCGCCACCCTTCGGGCGTCTCGATCAGGCGCATGACGCGCTCGGTGTCCTCGATGTCCCCGAAGCGCTCGGTCTTGAAAACCGCGTTGTACATGATCACGGCGGTCGTGCCCTGGCGCAGCGAACTGGAGACCTCGGTCTGCAACTCGTTGAGCGTCAGCTTCAGGGAGGCGTCGTTGTATTCGTTGGTGAAGGCGTCCAGGGTGTAGGCTTCGCGGCTGTTCGGGCTGATCAGGCTGTACATCGCCTCGAAGTCGCCTTCACGCCACGCGCGGAGGAACGTCTCCGCGATCTGATCCGCCTCCTCTAGCGTGAGCTGCGGCGACGGGTCGAGGGCGCTGCCCCCCGTCAGGCTGCCCAGGCCGGTGTCGCCACCACACGCGGCCAGCAGCACCAGGGCGCTGAGCAGCGCGACCAACCCTAATTTTCTACCGGTAAACATGCGCACGCCCTCATTATAAGCCGCGTCATGAACGTTGGGAGGCAAAGCCGGGGGCCGATGGTTGCCGCCCTGCTTTACCCCCCAACTGAAATCATCAGGCATCTATTGCCGGTTGCGTTCGGGCCGCATTATACACCCATCGCCGAGGCCCGTCGAACGCGGTGCGGGCCGGCGCCGCCCGGCTTACAGGTGGTTGAGCAGCTCCGGGTCGATGTCGCAGCCGGAGTCACCGGCGTGGGTGCACAGCCCCGGCGCGGCCGGGGGCACCGTCACGCCGAAGTCGTGCAGCGCGCGCACGACCTCACACAACGGCAGGCCCATCACGTTCGCGTAGCAGCCGCGCAGCCCGGCGACCGGATGAAACGCCGTGTTCTGGATCGCGTAGCCGCCCGCCTTGTCGAACGGGTC
>CAZGLU010000307.1:0-5000 GCA_964526095.1 uncultured Anaerolineaceae bacterium
CCGCTGTCGGTGCCGGGCGTGTAAAGCTGGATCGCCTCGGCGGGCCAGTCCGGGTTGACCTGGTCCCAGGTCGTGACGGCGCCGGTGAAGATGTCGATAAGCTGGCTGTGGGTGAGCTGGTCAACCGGGCTGTCCTGGCTGACGGCGACCGTCAGCGCGTCGATGCCGACCAGGAACTCCAGCACCGTGCGGCCGATCGCCTCGCAGTTCGCCCGCTCGCTGGCCTTGATCGGACGGCTAGCGTTGCTGATGTCCGTCGAGCCTTCGGTGCAGAAGCGCTCGAACCCTGCGCCGGTCCCGGTCTCCGCGATCGCGATGTTGCCCATGTAACCGTCGTCGTTGAAGCGCGCCGCCATCGCCACAGTGACCGGCTCGACCGTCGAGCTGCCCGCGATCGCGATGTCGCCCGTCACGCCCAGCGGATCGACCGCCGGGAGCCGGATGGGCTCGACATCTGCCGGTTCCTCGGTCGGCTCGCCGTTCTGCGCAAAAACGCCCGCGCCGGGCAGGGCCAGCGTCATGGCGAGGGCGAGGGCGATCAGGTGCTTCCAAAACGCGTGGTGTTGCTGCATGTGTTCTCCTCCGCATCTCAGCGGTTATCCCTGGGAAACAGATGTTGTTGTTCGCTCATACCAGGAACAGCTTAAAGGGAGGAGATAAAACGTGTGGTAATGCGGCGTTAAAGGTTGATTGTGCGGCCTTTAAAGATCCTTAATGGGGGCAGGCGCAGAGGGGCACAAAAACAGGCGCAGGAGGCGAACCCCCTGCGCCTGGTGTGGCACCAGCAAGCAGGAACGCGCTACGACGCGCGCCAGTACTGGCTGTTCTCCGCGGTGATGACCACCACGCCGGTATCCACGTTCGGCGGCAGCGGGGAGATGCCAGCCGCCTGCCAGTCGGACACGGACGCGATCAGGCCGTTGCGCACCGCGTAGAGGAACATCATGCCCCAGAAGCCCATCTGCCAGGTGCCCTGGGCCAGCGTCGCGGTCAGCTCGCCGCTGTCGATCAGGTCGAGCGTGCCCTCGTCGTAGTCGAAGCCGATGATCGGGATCTGCCCGGACAGCCCGGCCTCGCGCACGGCCTGGCCGACGCCGACCGCGCCGAGCGCGTCGGTGGCGAAAATACCCTTGATGTCCGGCTCGGCGATGAGCAGGGCGGACATCTTCTCGGCAGCGACCGTGGAGTTGTTCTGGTCGTCGATGATCAGGTCATCGGACGTGACGACGCCGGGGAACTCCGCCGCCAACGTCTCGATGAAGCCCTGGCGCCGCTGGACGTGGTTAAGCTGGGCGGTCACGCTGGAGATGGCAACCTTGCCCTCGCCGATCTGCGGGCCGAGGTAGCGCGCGGCGACCACACCGGCGTAGTAGTTGCCCGTCCCGACGAACGAGTAACGCTTGCTGAGCGGGGAGTCCGCGTCGAAGCACACGACCGGCAGGCCGCCGTCGATCGCGTTGTTGATCGGCTCGATAAACGCATCGGGGTTGATGATGGTGGCGAGGATACCATCCGGGTTCTGACCGGCGACCTCCTCGAAGACGCGCACCTCAGCGGTGATGTCGTTCTCCGGCGTGCCGGTGTATTCCACCGCCACACCCAGGAACTCGGCGGCATCCTGCATGCCCCGGAAGCAGTCCTTCCAGTAGTCGATGCCGGATACGAAGGTCACCATGTAATAAGTTTGGTCTTCCTGGGCCTTCGCGCGCTTGATACCGGGGATCGTCGCGAGGGCCGCGGCGGTGGCGCTGGCCTTTAAGAAATCACGGCGTTTCATCTGCAAACTCCTTTGCTAATTTTGATCGAACGGGTGGATAGCCTCGTCAATTCACCTGGCAAGTCGCCAGGGCCACACCTGAACAACGCGCGCGCTGGTTACGCGCCGGTCGTGGTCGTGATCTGCGCCTCCGGCTCGGCCCCGTTGCGGCGCCGCGCCCGCGCCCCAAACCGCTGGCTCAGCGTGTCGGAGCCGACCGCCACCAGCAGGATGACGCCCATCGCAAGGTTTTGCCAGTAGACGGGCACGCGAAGCTGTACCATGCCGTTATTAATGAACCCGACGAACACCAGCCCCAGCAGCGCCCCGAACACGGTCCCCTTGCCGCCGCTCAGGCTCGCCCCGCCGATGATGCACGCCGCGATCACCTGCAGCTCATAGCCGACGCCCGCGCCCGGATCCGCCACCGTGAAGCGCGAGACGGACAGCACCCCGGCGAACGCGGCCAGCGTCCCGGAGAGCGTATACACGCCCAGCTTGACGAGATCGACGTTGATGCCGGACAGCCGGGCCGCGTCCTCGTTGCCGCCCACATAGTAGATCTGGCGGAACAGGGCCGAGCGCCGCATCAGGATGTCGCCGATCACCAGCACGACGAGCGCGATCCAGATCAGGTTCGAGACGCCCGCGAACGATCCCTGCCCGATCCGGAAAAACGCGGAGGGCAGGCGCGCGATCGGGGAGCCTTCCGTGATGGCGTAACCGGCCCCGCGCGCGATGCTCATCATGCCCAGCGTCGTGATGAACGGGTTGATGTGCGCCCGCGTGATCAGCAGGCCGTTGATGAACCCGGCCAGCACGCCCGCCAGCACGCCGACCAGCATCGCCAGCCCGATCGGTAGCGCGGGGAACAAAATGTCGTCGCGCAGCGCCACCGCCGTCACGACGCCGCCCAGGGCGAACACCGACCCCACGGACAGGTCGAACCCGCCGGACACCATCGCCGCCGTCATGCCGACCGCCATGAACGCCAGCGGCGAAAAGCCGAGCGCGATGGCGGTCAGGTTGCGCTCGGTGATGAAGTGCCCCGTGCGGATGTGAAGCACGATGCCGATCAACACGATCAACAGGATCAGGAAGGACTCGCGCAGGCGCGCGATCTGCCCCAGAAAGCCTAACACGACGTTACCACGCGCCCCCGACCGGGCGTCACTGGGTGTAATAGCTGTCATTTGACTGCTCGCTCACCTGAATAAATTCTAGTCCAGGATCTCAACTAAGATGCCGGGGCGGCGGCGCGCTGCCCGCTGGCATACTGCATGATCTGTTCTTCGGTGGCCTCGGCGCCGGAAAGCTCCGCCACGATCGCGCCCTCGTGCATGACCAGCACGCGGTCGCTCATGCCCAGGATCTCCGGCAGCTCCGACGAGATCATCATCACCGCCACCCCCTCGTTAGCCAGCCGTCGCAGCAGGTGATGGATCTCGCTCTTGGCGCCCACGTCCACGCCGCGCGTCGGCTCGTCCGCGATCAGGACCTTGGGCTTGATCGCGAGCCACTTTGCCACCAGCACCTTTTGCTGGTTGCCACCGCTGAGGCGGCGCACCTCCTGATCCACGCCGGACGTCATGATGTCAAGCTGCTTCACGTACTGCTCGGCCAGCACGCGCTCCTTG
This sequence comes from uncultured Anaerolineaceae bacterium, assembly GCA_964526095.1. Classification (GTDB taxonomy): domain Bacteria; phylum Chloroflexota; class Anaerolineae; order Aggregatilineales; family Aggregatilineaceae; genus Aggregatilinea. The sequence goes on from CAZGLU010000307.1 coordinate 3,394, forward strand.
GCCGGGCTGATGAAGCCGCGCGTGGTGACGGCGTCCCGGTTGGCCGCCTCGATGTTCATCTTGACCGCCATCTCCAGGAACAGCCCGACCGCCTTGCGATCCTCCGGCAGATAGCCGATCTGGTACTTGATCGCGTCGCTCGGCGTGTTGATCGTGATCGGCTTGCCCTCCAGCAGGATCTCGCCGGAATCCCGCTCGTCGGCGCCGAAGATCGCCCGCGCAAGCTCCGTGCGCCCGGAGCCGATCAGCCCCGCGAAGCCGACGACCTCCCCGGCGTACAGCGTAAAGCTGTTCGGCGTGTTGTAGCCCAGCAATCGCAGGTTGCGCACCTCCAGCAAGGGGACGCGGTCGCCCTGCGCCTTGTCCGGGTACATGTGGCCCAACTCGCGCCCGACCATCATGCGGATCACGTCATCCACCGTGACGTCCCGCGTGTTGACCGTGCCGATGTACTTGCCGTCACGCAGCACGGTGATGCGGTCCGTCAGGGCGAAGATCTCGTCCAGCTTGTGGCTGATGTAGAGGATCCCAACGCCCCGCCCGGCAAGCTCCCGCAGCAGCGAGAACAGCGTTTCCACCTCGCGCTCCGTCAGGGCGGAGGTCGGCTCGTCGAGGATCAGCACGCGTGCATCCATCGACAGCGCCTTGGCGATCTCGACCAACTGCTGCTTAGCAACGGACAGCTCGCTGACCGGCGTGCGAGGGTTCACGTCCAGGTTGACGCTGCGCAGGATCTCGGCGGCACGACGGAACAACTCGCCGTACTTCACGAAGCCAAACGCGTTGGTGGGCAGGCGGCCGGGGTAGATGTTCTCCGCCACGGTGAGCGCGGGGACGAGGCTCAGTTCCTGGTGCACGATGGCGATCCCGTGCGCCAGCGCGTCGCGCGGGCTGGCGAGCGCCAGCGGCTGCCCTTCAAAACGAACCTCGCCCGTGTCGGCGGTGTACACGCCGGAGAGGATCTTCATCAGCGTGCTCTTGCCCGCGCCGTTTTCTCCCACGACGGCATGGATCTCGCCCGCCTGAAGTTCAAGCTGCACGTTGTCAAGCGCAAGCGTGCCCGGAAACTGTTTGGAGATTCCTGAGGCTTCAAGCAAAGAGGCCATAAAGGTTTTCTCTTAAATCACGCCCGTCCCGTGCGCTGCACAAGGGACGGCTCCACAAACCAACAATTTAACAGGAGCGTAAGGCCGGCTCGGCGCCATCACTGCCGAAAACACATTATGTGAACGTTCACAGTATACATTGAGAACGCGGTCAACGTCAAGCGGCCGAGGTCGCGCCTATCCGCCTTCCCCGGCGCCCAGGCCCGCCCCTGCCGGGAGATAGATCGAGAGGCGCTCGATCAGCAGGCCGTCGACCGCCTCCACCACGTAGCGCACCCCGTCGAGGCTCACCTCGTCGCCGGGTTCCGGCGGTCGCTTCAGTTCGGCCAGCACCAGCCCACCCACCGTCTCGACGTCATGCCCGTGCTTCGTCACGTCCATGTACGGCTCCAACTCGTACAGGCGCGTCGTCCCGTTCACGCGGAGGTGGCCCGGCTCGACCTGCTCGATCTCCAGCGGCTCCTTGACGTCGAACTCGTCACGCACCTCGCCCACCACTTC
>CAZGLU010000308.1:0-4695 GCA_964526095.1 uncultured Anaerolineaceae bacterium
GCTGCACCAGCACGCGCCAACAACAACAGTTTAACTCAGTCCGGCGCGCGTTCTCCATCATGTTTTTCGGGCGTTTTCCCTCCGACAGCGCCGCCGGGTTGATCGCTGGGGACAAAGGCGCGTATATGATCACGAAGCGCCCGCACACAGGCACCAGGAAGGACCCGGATCGGTGATCGGGGGGTTGAAAGCATTCCTGCAAACGATCAGCGCGTGGGACCTGATCCGCACGCTGTTCCCATGGTCCGACCGGCCCGCCCAGGCGGCCCCGGCCATCGCCGGGCGCGAGGGGGAGCGCGCGGTGATGCGGCTGGGCAGCGCGAACCTGCTGAACCGGCTGCCGTCCCCGCTGCTCGTGGGCGGGGTGCTGCTGTACATCGCCGCGCTGGTGGTATCGCGCTCGCCGCAGGCGCCGATCTGCTTCAACGGGCTGCTGCTCGCCATGCCGCTGCTGCTCCTGCTCCCATCACTCCTGCTGTGGGCGCTGCCGTTGGGCCTGACGCTGGCGCCACTGGTCGCCCGCGAGCGCGAGGGCCGGACGTGGGAGGTCCTGCGGGCGACGCCGTACTCAGCCGAGGAGATCCTCGTGAGCAAGACGCAGGGCGCGCTGGCCGGGCTGCGCGACGGGCTGCACCGTGTATGGCACGTGCAGGTCCAGGTGTTGATCGCACTGTTGGTCGGCGGGGGCGCGATGCTGCTGCTCACCGGGGACGTGCTGCCCCTCCAGGACGGCACAGCGACGGCCAGCCAGAACATGCTGTGTCTGGCGGCGTTGCTGTTCGCAGGGCTGACCGGGGCGGCGTACGTGCTCGACCGCGCGCAGCAGTTCGTGCTGATGACCGTCGCCGCGCTGGCGGCGGGGGCGACGGCCCGCTCGGTGCGCGCCGCTTCGACCGCTGCGACCGCCGCCGTGTTCGGGGCATGGGGCGCGGACACGTTGGTGGGCGCGGCGCTACTGCTCGCACAGCCCTACGGCGAGGTATCGGACGCCGGGTTTAGCCTGGTCGTGATGGCGCTGCTCGGCCCGCTGCCCGCCTACCTCCTCGAACTGTCGCCGGGGATGATCGCTGCGGCGGTGGCTGGCACGCTGGTCGTGCGCGGCGTGGTCATCCGCGGGCTGTGGGCGTTGACCATACGGCGCGTGACCGATTTGTAATAGCTTAGCTACGCAGAATCATTGAGATAGTTGGATTTTTCACAGATTAGCGCAAAAATCAAGCTGAGGCTCGTATCAGTAATTAGGGTGTGCTCACAAGCAGGACCACCCACTGAGCACGGGCACACCGGTGTTCTATCAGTTTTAGGGCCAAACCATTAGGAGGTCGCTCGAATGAAGAGATCTGTTATCGTTTTAGCCACGATCGTGGCGCTGATGATCACGCCCTTCGTGGCAGTGGCGCAGGGCCCCGGCGAAGGCGGCCCGATCATCGAAGGCAACTTCGGTGGCTCCACGAACTTCGGCTCCATGAATCCGCTGCGCAACAACGACACGTCCACCAACGAATACACCAACCTGCTCTTCCCGTCGGTCGTTGGTGCCAGCCCCTATACCCAGGACTTCGCTCGCGTCGGTGAAGAAGGCGTCTTCAGCGCGCTGGCGACCGACTGGAGTGTTTCCGAGGACGGCCTGGTCTACACGATCAAGCTGCGCGAAGATGCGAAGTGGACCGACGGCGAGCCGCTGACCGCGGAAGACGTCAAGTTCGCGTTCGACGCGGTGGCGAGCGGCACGATCGACGCGCCGCTGTACGGCTGGCTGAACTACGATGCCGCCGGTAACCCGCTCGGCATCAGCGAGATCAACATCATCGATGACTACACGATCGAAGCCGTCTTCGTGCAGCCGAGCTGCACGGCCCTGGGGACGATCGGCTCGATCCGCCCCGTGCCCGCGCATGTCTTCGGTTATGATGGCAGCGAAGACTTCGACTACTCGGTGATGGTCGATCACGAGTTCGACACCGGGCCGTCGGTGGCCTATGGCCCCTTCCAGTTCGCGCAGTTCAGCCCCGGTGAGGCCGTGAGCGCCAGCGCGGTGCTGGACTGGAACGAAGGCCCCGTGATCCCGTCGGGCTTCATCTATCGCGACGTCCCGGACCAGACGGTGCTCGTCGAGCAGTTCCTGGCCGGTGAGAGCAACTACATCGAAAGCCCGCCCGTGGCGCGCCGTGAAGACGTGCGTAACGCGCCGGGCGTCGTCTCCTACGACTTCCCGGGCAACGCCTGGGACTACATGGCGTTCAACCTGGCCGACCCGACCAACCCGCAGCCGGGCCGCGACGCCGATGGCAACCCGATCGATCAGGGCCACCACCCGATCTTCGGTGATGTCCGCGTCCGCCGCGCGATCCAGCACGCGATCAACGTGCCTGAGATCATCGAGGGCGCCGTCTTCGGCGAAGGCAGCCAGATGCCTGCCAACATGATCCCGACCTCGTGGGCTTTCGACCCGGACCTCGCCCCGATCCCCTACGATCCGGAGCTGGCGGGCCAGTTGCTTGACGAGGCCGGTTGGCCGATGGGCGAGAACGGCGTCCGCGTGTGCCAGGGCTGCCTGTACGCCGAGGAAGGCACGCCGTTCGAGTTCACGCTGATCACCAACCAGGGCAACACGCGCCGCGAGGCGATCGGCGTCATCATCCAGGACGAACTGTACGAGCTGGGCATCAACGTGGACTTCCAGGCCGTCGACTTCCAGACGCTGCTGGACGAGACGTTTGGCGCGCAGACCTTCGACGCGTTCATCCTGGGCTGGCAGGAAGGCTTCCCGTCAGACCCCGACCAGATCCAGCTCTTCCACTCCAGCAACGACGATCCGAGCAACCAGGCGAGCAACGTGACGTCGTACTACAACCCCGAGTTCGAGGAACTCGCGGTCAAGGCCAACACGGTTCCTGGCTGCGATCCTGAAGAGCGGGCGGTGATCTACCACGAGATCCAGCGGATTCTGCAGGAAGACCAGCCGTACGTCTGGCTGTTCGTGCAGAACCTGATGTACGCGGCGAGCGAGGACGTGGTTGGCTTCGAGCCGTACGCCAACGTCCCGATGTGGAACGTACATAGCTGGGTGATTTCGGCCCAGTAACCGAAATATAGTCTCTATCTGCCGGCTGGCACCCGTTTTGGTGCCAGTCGGCAGGTGCTTTAGGAACCTCGGAAGATAAACTTGTGTTGCGCGGAAGAGGCGGGCGCCCTTCACCCGCCATCCGCCTTCTTCAGGGAAAAACCGACAAACAAAATAAGACACTCGAGCTAGACGAGGATAGCGCATGACGCAGTTTATCTTTCGCCGCCTCTTGCAGGCGATCCCTACCATGTTCGGGATCACGATCCTGACCTACGCGCTGCTGGTGGCAGCGCCGGGCGATCCGGTCGCGACACTGGCGTTTGGCCCGCGCACGACGATCGCACAAAAGAACGCGCTGGCCGAACAACTGGGCGTGAATGACCCGGTCTATAAGCAGTACATCCGCTGGCTGATCGGCAACGACTGGCAGGAGTTCCGCAAGCTCGACGGGCGGGGCAACCCGGTGCTCGACGCCAACGGCGAAGTCATCATGGAACGCGGCACGAAGAAGGGCATCCTGCGGGGTGACTTTGGCGAGGCGTTCGTATCCAAACGCTCGGCGCTGGAGGTCATCGTGGAGAAGTTCCCGGCCACGGCGGAACTCGGCGGCCTGGCGCTGCTGGTCGGCCTGGTGCTTGGCATCCCGATCGGCGTGATCGCGGCGGTGCGGCGCGGCGGGGTCTTCGACAACCTCACGCGGGTGATGGCCGTCGTGTTCAGCGCGGTGCCGGTCTTCTGGCTGGGACTCACGCTGCTCCTGATCTTCGGCTCGCAACTGGGCTGGCTGCCGATGGGTGGGCGCTTCCCAACCGACTATTTCCTGTCGGGCGGCGTCACCATTGTGGACCGGATCAAGCACCTGATCCTGCCGGTGACGGTGCTGGCGACGGGCTGGGTAGCGATCTTCTCACGCTTCATGCGTGCCTCAACGCTGGATGTGCTCAGCCAGGACTACGTGCGCTCCGCCCAGGCCAAGGGCCTGAAGGACCGGCAGGTGTGGTTCATACACGCGGCGCGCAACGCGTTGATCCCCATCGCCACCATTTTAGGGCCGGCCATCCCCGGCATCATCGGGGGCGCGCTGATCACCGAAACGATCTTCTCCTGGCCGGGCGTGGGGCGCACCACGTACCAGGCGGTGCTGAACTATGATTACCCGGTGATCATGGCCTCGGTGATCTTCGTCTCGATCACCACGATCGTGGGCTACCTGCTATCCGACATCCTGTACGCGCTGATCGATCCGCGCATCCGGTTATCGTAGGAGCACGTTTTCATGACATCTGCATCCATCCCGCATGACGACTCCGATGCGGTAATCAGCCTGCGCGAGGAGACCCTGTACGAGAGCATGTCGCTGTTCCAGCTCGCGATGCGGCGGATCCGGCATGACTACCTGACGTTGATCGCGCTCGGGGTGCTGCTGCTGCTGGGCATCCTGTCGCTGCTGGCGCCGGTGATCTCGGACGCCCTGGACGTGAGTTACCGGCGCACGGATCTGAACAACACATTCCAGCCGGTCGGCTCACCGGGCCACGTCCTGGGCACGGACGACCTCGGGCGCGACGAACTGTCCCGGCTGCTGTACGGAGGCCGGGTATCGCTCGGGATCGCATTCGCAGCGGCGG
>CAZGLU010000308.1:4705-4982 GCA_964526095.1 uncultured Anaerolineaceae bacterium
GGGCGTAGTCGCGGGGTACAACCAAGGCGGGAAGTTCGGCTTCCTCGACGACCTGCTGATGTGGTTCGTCATCACGCTGAACTCGGTCCCGTCGCTGTTCTTGCTGCTGATCATCTCCGCACTGCTGACACCCTCGGTCGGGACGCTGATCCTGATCCTGGCGCTGCTGTCGTGGACGGGCACGATGCGCTTCGTGCGAGGCGAGACGCTGGCACACCGCGAACGGGAGTACGTCGTTTCCGCCAAGTCGATCGGGGCCAAGACGCCGCGCATCATG
>CAZGLU010000309.1:0-4982 GCA_964526095.1 uncultured Anaerolineaceae bacterium
CGATCTACTTCCCTGTCGAGGTCGTCACCGCCGATAACGTCGACCAGTTCATGGAGTAAGCATCGTATCCTAAGACAAACGGGCGTGACCTGGGCAACCGGGTCACGCCCGACCGTACCTGCCGCCAAGCGGCTCGTCCGAAAGGGCTGCTCCAACTGAGCAGTAAAGTATTTAAGGGGATCATGCATTGTGAAACCCATTCTTGAAGCAAGACAAATTTCAAAACAATTCCCCGGCGTGCTGGCCCTTGACCGCGTTGACCTGGACCTGATCCCCGGCGAAGTACACGCCCTGGTCGGCGAAAACGGGGCCGGTAAGAGCACGCTGATCAAGATCCTGGCCGGTCAGTATCAGCCGACCGCCGGTACGATCCACCTGAACGGGGCGCCGGTCCACTTCGACAACCCCATGCAGTCGCAGGCGGCGGGCATCAGCGTCATCAACCAGGAATTCAACCTCATCCCGGAATTGAGCATCGCGGAAAATATCTTTCTGGGGCGCGAGCCACGGCTGCGGACCGGGCTGATCGACTGGAAGACGATGAACGCGCGGGCCGCGCAACTCCTGCAAGAGTTGGGGCTGGCCGTCTCGCCCAAGCTGCGCGCGCAATACCTGACGGTCGGGGACTTGCAGCTTGTCGAGGTCGCCAAGGCGCTGTCGCATGACTTTCAGGTGATGATCATGGACGAGCCGACCGCGGCACTGAACAGCGCCGAAGTGGAGCGCCTGTTCGGGATCATCGACTCACTGCGGGCGCGCGGTGTCGTGGTGCTGTACGTCTCGCACCGGCTCTCGGAGATCTTCCGCATTGCGGACCGCGTCACCGTGCTGCGGGACGGGCGGCGCGTGGACACACGCGCGATCAAGGATGTGACGGAAAACGACGTCATCACGATGATGCTGGGGCGCGAGCTGGCGGACTATGAGGTGGAAAAGGGCGCGGAGGTAGAAGAACGGGCGGCGCTCTCCGTGCGGGGTCTGACGGTGCTGGGCGCGTTCACGGATGTTTCGTTCGACCTGCACTACGGCGAGGTGCTGGGCATCGCCGGTCTGATCGGTTCGGGCCGCTCGGAACTGATGCGCGCGCTGTTCGGGCTGCTGTCGCCGTCCGCCGGGACGATCACCATCGACGGGCGCACGACGCGCATCGGGAGCGCGATGCAGGCCCTACGGGAAGGCATCTTCATGCTGCCGGAGGATCGTAAGGCAGAGGGCATCTTCCCTGATTTGAACGTGCTGGACAACTTGCTGCTCAAGCGGCCACGCCCGAACGAGAACGCGCTGGCACGGCTGTTCCTGGCGATGGGCGCGGAGCGAAAGCAGTACCAGTCGATCCGCGAGAAGCTATCGATCCGCGCGCACAGCCCGACGCAGCTCATCTCGACGTTAAGCGGCGGCAACCAGCAGAAGGTGCTGCTGGGACGGGCATTGGTGAGCGAGGCGCGCATCCTGCTGCTCAACGAGCCGAGCCGGGGCGTGGACGTGGGCACGAAGGTCGAGATCCATGAGTTGATCCGCCGGGTGGCGGAGGAACACCGCGCCGTGGTGGTCAGCTCGTCGGACGTGCCCGAACTGGTGAAGGTCAGTGACCGCTGTCTGGTCATGAGTGGGGGCCGGATCGCCGCCGTGCTGGAGGGCGCTCAGGTGACCGAGGACAACATCCTCGCCCGCGCCGTAGCCCACAGACAAGCAGAGGTATAGGGTGATGGAGAGCCAAATCGCTTCCCCCGCGACGGCGCCGGTGGACAAGCCTTTGCCGTTGATCTTGCGTTTCTTCCAGCTTTTCGAGAGCCTGGGCGTGGTCGCCATGCTCCTGATCCTGTTCGGGGTCATGTCGATCATCAACCCGGTTTACCTGAACTACAACAACCTGAACAACATCATTATCTCGGGTTCGATCATCGCGGTGGTGGGCATGGGCATGACGTTCGCCGTGGCGATGGGGGACCTCGACCTGTCGGTTGGCTCGAACCAGGCGCTGACGGCGTGCATCGCGGCGGACCTGCTGACGCGGACGAGCATCCCCTTGACGATCGCGGGCACGCTGCTAGTCGGGCTGGTGATCGGCATCATCAACGGGACGATCATCAGCCGCCTGCGGGTGCCGGCCTTCGTCGCCACGCTGGGCATGATGAGCATCCTGCGCGGCGCGGCGCTGCTGTACACGGACGGCCAGTCGATCCTGATCATGGGGTACGACGACTTCGCCCGGCTGAACACCGGCAAAGTGTTGGGCGTGCCGATGCCGTTCATCATTGCGCTCGCCACGCTGGCGATATTTTACGTGGTGCTGCGGCACACCCCGTTCGGGCGGCACGTCTGCGCGATCGGCGGCAATGAGAACGCCGCCCGCGCGACCGGCCTGAAGATCGGCATGACGCGCGTGATCGTGTTCGGGCTGGTGGGCATGTCGGCGGCGATGTCGGGGATCATGCTCAGCGCGCAGCTCCTGTTCGTGGACGGCACACTCGGCGCCGGATTGGAACTGCAAGCGATCGCGGTCACCGTGCTGGGCGGCACCAGTCTGGCCGGGGGCAGCGGCAACCTGCCGGGCACGCTGCTCGGCGCGCTCCTGGTCGCGGCGATCAGCAGCGCGCTGAACATCCTGAAGGTGCCGCCGTTCTACCAGTACCTCGCGCTCGGCCTGCTGCTGATCCTGGCGCTCAGCCTGGACACGCTGCGCCGCATCGTGCTGAAGCGTACCATCACCGGAGGCGTGCGATGAGCGCCATATCCGATACCACCGGGCTGCACGAGCGCCGACAAGGCGGGCCGCTGCGCTGGCTGCGCATGAGCCTGACGCAGTACACGATCCAGTGGCTGCTGATCATCGTGCTGATCATCCTGGGCCTGACCAACGCGAACTTCCGGCAGGAGGCCAACCTGCTCTCGGTCCTGCGGCAGGCATCGTTCGCCGGGATCGGGGCGGCGGGCATGACGCTGCTGATCATCAACGGGGCGTTCGACCTGTCGGTGGCGGGCCTGTTGGGGCTGTGCGGCGTGGTGCTGGCACAGGTCCTGCCGGACGCCGGTGTGGCGCCCACCGTCGCATTGACGCTGCTGATCGGGATGGGCCTCGGCGTGGCAAACGGGCTGGTGGTGACGAAGGTGCGCATCCCGGCCTTCATCGCCACGCTAGGCATGATGTACATCTACCTGGCGATCGGGTTCATCATCACGGATGGGCAGGTCGTGCCCGTCACGGACCGGGAATTTCGCCAGTTGGGCACGGGCAACGTGTTAGGGCTACCGACGCCGTTCGTGATCATGGTCGTGACGTACGTGGTGCTGGCGGCCCTGCTGCGGTACACCACCTACGGGCGCTTCATCCGCGCGGTGGGCAGCAACGAGGACGCCAGCCGGGCGAGCGGCATCCCCGTGGACCGGGTGCGCATCGTCGCGTTCATGCTGGTCGGGCTGTGCACCGGGCTGGCCGGGGTGGCGCTGACGGCGTACCTGTCCTCGGCGCAGCCCAACATGGCGACCGGTTACGAGCTGCGCGTGATCGCGGCGGCGGTCGTCGGCGGGACGAGCCTTAAGGGCGGGCAGGGCACGCTGCTAGGCACGTTCACCGGCGCGCTGTTCTTCACTGTGATCAACAACGCGCTGAACCTGTTCAACGTCGGCGCGTACTGGCAGTACGTCGCGGTGGGCCTGATCATCATCACGGCCCTGGGGATCGAGGCGCTGCGCCATCGTTTCGGCACCGTGCAGACCGGCTGAGCCACCCCTTAGATAACCAGCGAGGCAGCGGACCACCACCCCGCCGCTGCCTCACATCCCGGCGCCCTGCCGCATCCCAACGGCAGGGCGTTGTCCATTCATATGCCAGCCCCGACTAAGCCGGTTCGCGGAGGATCTCGTCCAGGACGACGGCGATCGTGCCCATGACACAGGCGTTGCTGCCGAGGGAGGATAACTCGATCGCGACGCCCTCAACGGGAGGGGCCAGCGCGCGATCGCGGACCGCCTGGCGCACCTCGTCCAGATAGGGGGCGAGGGTCTGGCTCAGGGCGCCGCCGAGGATCACAAGCTGGGGGTTGAAGATGTTGATCAGGTTGGCGAGGCCGTAGCCCATCCAACGGCTCGCCTCGATCAACACGGCCTCGGCGGGCGCGTCGCCCATGACCGCCGCCTGATGGACCGTCTCAAGGGTCAACTCGTCCAGATCGCCGCCCACGAGGTCCACCGCAACGGAAGGCTCGCCGCGCTCGATCCGCTCGCGCAGGCGTCCGGCGATGGCGGGGGAACTGAGCACGGCCTCCCAACAACCGCGATTACCGCAGCCGCACAGCGGGCCGTTGGGGTCCACGACCATGTGACCGGCCTCCCCGGCGAAGCCCTGGCTGCCCTTGAACAGCTTGCCGTTCAAAACGATGCCCGCGCCGATGCCGAGCACGCTGGCGTCGATGAAGATCGTGTCGGCGTAGTCCTTCGCCGCGCCAAAGTAGTGCTCGCCCAGGGCGGCAGCCGTAGCCTGGTTCTCCACGAACACCGGGATCCCGTAACGCTCGTGCCAGATCGACTGAAGGGGCAGGTTGTGCCAGTGCAGGTTGGGGGCCAGCCGCAGCTCGCCGGTATCGGCCTGGACCAGCCCCAACACGCCGACGCCGATCCCCAACGGGGTGAGCGCATCCGTGCGGGCGTTGTAGTCCAGCGCCTCCGCGATGAGGTCCTGCGCCACCGAGATGATACGATCCGGCTCCAGGGTGTCAAACTCGACGCGGCGCTGCCAGCGGACGTGGGCTACGAAGTCGGTGAGGACGGCCAGGACGAAATCGGTATTAAGCTCCACGCCGATCGCGCAGCCGCCGCCGGGGTTGAGGCCCAGCCGGGTGCCGGGCCGCCCGCCACCGGAGGGCTGCAGGCCCATCTCGTGCACGAGGCCGCGCGCGAGCAACTCGTCCACCAGGCTCGAAACCGTCGTGCGCCCCAAGATCGGAAGAGCACACGTCTGAACTCCAGTCACGAGATTCCATCTC
>CAZGLU010000310.1:0-4966 GCA_964526095.1 uncultured Anaerolineaceae bacterium
CGGAATACGAGATGGAATCTCGTGACTGGTGTTCAGAGGTGTGCTCTTCCGATCTACAGCCAATCCGCGTCGGCGGCGCCGACCGGAAGGCGTGCCCCGCAGCGCGCGCAGCGCTCGAAGCGCCCGGCGCTGATCACGACCGCGCGATCGGCCTGCAACGCGCTCACGAGCGGTACACCCGACGCGTAGAGCGCGCCTCGCTCGCACAGGTCGATGCAGGTGTGGCAGCCCGCGCAGATCGCGGGCCGGTGGGTCAGGCTGTACGTCTGGGCCGCGTCGTCCACGTCGAGCGCCAGCGCACCCGTCGGGCACGCCTTCGCACACGCGCCGCACGCGCTGCACTCAACGTCCACGCCGTGCTGCATGAAGGTCTGCCCGGCGAGCGGCGTGGGGCAGAAGACCTGCCCCGCCGGGGGCAGCGCCGCGAGGGCTTTGATCAACCGGCGGCGCTCGGCTGTGGCGCCCTTACCGGCTTCCGGCGCCGCCACGTCGGCCAGCGCGTCCGCGAGGCCCCGCTCCTCGTCCGCCGCCAGCGGGGCGAACAGCCGCCGCCGCGAAACGGGCGGATGATCGGCCTCAAATACGGGGCGCGGATACCCCTCGTCCCCAACCGGCTCGGCGGTACACGTCACGCGTGCATCCGGCCACGCCCGCAGCACGCTGGCGGCCTTCTGAACCGTGCGCTCGATGCTGGCCCGCGCGCCGACCGGGCAGGCGTCGCAGGCATCGACGCGCACCTGCACCTCCCCGACGCCGAGCACGTAAAGCGCGGCATAGGTCGAGGGACCGAGGGCGGCGAGGCACCCGCTCACCGTTACCGCCGCGTCCACGGGCCGGGGGCCGCGTTCGCCAGCCGGGCACAACTCACAGACCAACTCCAGCGACGCATGGTCCGGGATCCGCACAGCGCAGCGCAAAAGGTTCGCCGCCGCATCCGGCGCGGTGAACGCGCCGACCGGGCAGGCGTGGACACAGGCGCCGCACCCGACGCAGGCCGCCGCGTCCAGCGCGACGGACCGGTCTACCCGCAGCGCCCCCGCCGGGCACTCGTCGGCACAGACCCGGCACGTCGCGAACACGCTGGCCGCGTGCAGGCAGCGTTCCGGATCGACCGTCAGGCCGGGGTGATGCAGATCCGCCCAGTGCTCAAGCGCAGCTAACATCCCTTCGACTCTCTCTTGGGGTCAGGCAGACGATCCCACCGCCCTTCCCATGCTTCTCCTGAGCATAAACCAGCATAGACCGGCGCGGGCTGGCAGGCATCACCCGATCGGGTGAACCTGGGCAGCGCGGCGCCGGGCTTACGGCAGCAGCCCGCTTTGCAGCGCGTAAGCCGCCGCCTGGGTGCGGTTCTCCACCTGAAGCTTCGCCATGATGTTGCGCACGTGCACCTTCACGGTGTTGACCGTGATGTGCAGCTCGCTGGCGATCTGCGGGTTGCTGGCGCCCTGAGCGATCAACTTCAGCACGTCGATCTCGCGCTCGGTCAGCGGCTCCGGGGAGTCGCAGTCCTCCGCCTCGTCGCAGCCCAACTCACGCAGCAGGCGGGCCGCCATCGCCCGCGTCAGCGAGACCTCGCCCTGCGCGACGCCCTCAAGCATCCCGAACAACTCGCCCGCGTCCAGGCTTTTCAACAGGTAGCCCGCCGCCCCAAGCTGCACCGCGCGGTACACGTGCTCGTCCAGCTCGGAGGCGGTCAGCATGATGATCGCGGTGTCCGGCAGCGAGGCCCGAATATGGGCGGCGGTTTGCAGGCCGTCGCCCTCCGGCATGTAGATGTCCATCAACACCACGTCCGGACGGAACCGCTCGGCCAATGCAAGGGCCTCCCGCCCGGTCTCCGCCTCCCCGACGATGTGGACGAGATCGCGGCGGGTCTTCATCAGGCTGATCAGACCCTGCCGGAACAGGCGGTGGTCGTCCGCCACCAGTACGTTAAGGGGTAGTGAGCGCATCAAAGCCTCGCACCTTTCTTTGGCATCATTGGTTCAGGCGCGGCAGCCACACCGCGACCTGAGTGCCCTCGTTGAGGGCAGATGTGATGGTCAGGCCGCCACCGACGCTCTGCGCGCGCTCGCGCATCGTTTGCAGCCCGAAACGGTGGCGGATGGTACGGGGCACAAAGCCCACGCCATCATCGGTGATCGTCGCGTGGAGGCAGCCGTTGCGCGCCATCAGGCGGATCTGCACCTGCTTCGCCTGCGCGTGCTTCCGGACGTTCGCCAGCGCCTCCTGCACGATGCAGACCAACTGCGTCTCAGCCAGGGAAGACAACGCGGGCGGCTCGTCCAGGTCGTTCACGAACTGGGTGTCGATCCCGGTCTGGATGCTGAACTCCGCCGCATACTGCTCAAGCGACTGGAGCAGCCCGGCGTCCCCGGCCAGCGTCGTGCGCAGGCTGAGGATGTTCTCGCGCACGTCGCCCTGCGCCGCGTTGATCTGGGCGCGCGCCTCCTTCAGTTCCTCAAGCGCCGTCGCGATCTCGCCCTGCCGGACCAGCGCCTCGATGGTCTGCACCTCCAGGCTCAGGTAGCCCAGAAGCTGCGCCAGCCCGTCGTGCATCTCGCGTGCGATGCGGGCACGCTCCTCGACCACGGCCAGGGACTGCAGGCGCCCGGCCATCAAGGCGTGCTGAATAGCGATCACGGCCTGGTCGCTGAGGTGCTCGACGTGGTCCAGGTGGTCCCGCGTGAACGTGCCCGGCTCGCCACTAGCGACCCACAGCACACCCAACGTCTCGCCCTCGAAGGTCAGCGGCGCGATCGCGGCGGAAAGCATCTCCCGGCCCAACCCCTTACACCGCAACCGCGTCCCTTCGGGCAGCAGCATCGCCTGCTGCGCCAGGACCGCATCCAGAAGCGGCCCGTCGCTGATGCGGCGGTTCAGGAGCGCCGCCTCGCCCTCCCCGGCGGCTGCCTTGACGATCAGGCTGCTGTATTGATCGTCCCACAGCGCGAGCGCCGCCCGGTCCGCGCCGAGCAGCACGCGCGCCCGCTCCACGATCCGGGCCAGGATGTCATCAAGCGGCTCCAGCATCGCGATCTGGCGGCCGATCTGCACCAGCGCCGCGATCCAGTGCTCCGCCGCCTGACGGGCCTCGCTCTGGGCTACCAGCGCCTGGTGCTGAGCGCGCTGGTGCTCGCGCTCCAACATCTCAAGCTGGCGCTTGCGCTCCGCGGCGAACACACCCAGCGCGCGGATCACCGCGATCATCATCAGGACCGCCGCGCCCGCCCGCCAGAGGGGTACGGGCACGCCGGTGAGCGCCTCGAACGCTTCGGTATTGATCCAGCGGGCCAGCCCGCGCGTGCCCCGGGGGACGGTCAGCCCGGCCAGCAGGGCGTACACGAACGAGGTAGCGGACGCGACCAGCAGCCAGTGATAGGGACGGCTGGAACCCGCCTGGGGCGCGGTACGCCAGTGCCGGGCGAAACCGATCGCGGTCAGCAGGCCGCCGGGCAGCAGCAGCAGGTAGCGTGACCAGATGTCCGCGCTGCGCACCGTTTCAGGATCGGTTGAGACGGTGATCAGCGCGTAGGCAATGACGAGCGTCAGCGGGACGAACAGGATCGCGCGGGCGTACGTGACCCAGGGCGGCATCGGGCCGACCTGGGCGATCAGGCCGATCCCGAAGCGGATCAGGAGCAGGGCCGACAGCTCCAACAGCACGATGCGCACCGCCGCCAGACTGTCAGCCGTTGCGGGGGGCAAATCCCCCAAAAGGAACATCTGGCTCCACTCAACCGCGCTGTGCGTCAGGCCGAACGCGGCGAGCCAGGGAAGCTGGCGCCCCAGGGCCAGCTCGCTCGACTCGCGCATCTCGAGGAGGGCAGCCAGCCCGAGGCTGAAGAACGCCAGGCCGTAGACGAAATAAACGGCGTCGATCATGACTGCGCAGCCGTGTAACCCGGCCCGTATTCCAACTCGAGCCACGTGTCGGCCAGCCGGGCCTGGCAGGCATAGAACGAGCCGCGCATGGTGTTGTTCAACTGCCAGCCGAACTCCGGCAGCCACCGCCCCAGGTGATCGTCCAGGAAGTTGCGCTGCTGCCGCCGGAGCTGCTTGGCTGCCGCGGCCTGTCCCGCCGCCCAGCCTGCCGCCTCGCGCTCACACAGGTAGGCCAACAACTCGAACTCCACCGCGATGTGATCCTCCTGGCCCGGCGGGGGGATCACGCCGAACTGGCGGTATTCCTGAAGCAGAACGTGGACCAGGTCCTCGCGGGCGCCCAGCACATCGGAGGCATCCCGCCAGCAGTACGTGGACTCACGCGGGGAGATGCGCTGCACACTGCGGCCAAAACAGCGCAGGTACGTTTCCTGCAAAGCCTCCAGTGTGATGCCGGTGAAGCCCCTCAGCGCGTCCAGATCGGGCTGCAGCCGGACCTGGTCCGAGCCGAGCCAGCGCGTTGCATCCACCAACTCAGCCGCCAGCGCGCCGCTGCTCAGGGCATCGGCGAGCGCCTCATCGGGCGGGTAGAAGGATAGCGCCAGCCAGCCATACACGATCCGGCGGAAACCGGCCACGCGCGCCAGGATCTCGAAGGCGCGGGCCTTCGGCGCGGGGATCAAAAGGCGGGGCTGCTGCTCGTTCATGCCAGGTAGTAGACGGATGGCTCCGTCCCTTTCTCAACTAACAGACGGAAATGCGGGCGGGAGCGCAGCAGGCGCGAAACGTCGCTCTCCGGGTCGTTGAGGTCGCCAAAGGTGCGCGCCTGGACCGGGCAGACCTCGATACACGCGGGCTGCTCGCCGCGTTCGAGGCGGTGCGCGCAGAAGGTACACTTCTCGACCGTCTTGGCCCGGTGCACCATCGGGTTATCGCCGGTGGGGAACGGCAGCGCGTAGGACGGCTGCTCGGCGGTGTACACACGCACGCCGGTGAACGGGCAGACGATGGTGCAGTAGCGACAGCCGATGCAAGATCGGAAGAGCACACGTCTGAACTCCAGTCACCGCTCATTATC
>CAZGLU010000311.1:0-4951 GCA_964526095.1 uncultured Anaerolineaceae bacterium
AATCTCGTGACTGGAGTTCAGACGTGTGCTCTTCCGATCTGACCGCGAGCGCGCGCCGGGTTCCATCGGCGCGACCTCTACGCCGGGCCGCGTGCTGAAGGGCACGCGCATGGCCGGGCGCATGGGGGGCAACCGCGTGACCATCCAGAATCTCGAAGTGGTCGAAGTGGATGCGGAAAAGAATCTGCTTGCCGTGCGCGGGTCGGTGCCGGGCGCCAGGGGGGGCATCCTCCTGATCAAAGAGGCGCGGAAGACCCACCGCTAGAGCGGGGCCGCACCAGAGGAGTCGTGAATCATGCAAGTACCTATTCGGAACATGGCCGGTGACCAGGTCGGCACGCTGGAGCTGCCCGCCGACATCTTCGAGGTGGAGGTCAATCCCGGCCTGATGCATCAGGCGTATGTGCGCCAGATGGCGAATGCCCGCCTGGGCACGCACGACACGAAGACGCGCGGCGAGGTCCGCCGGACGAAGACCAAGTGGTATCGTCAGAAGGGCACGGGTCGCGCCCGTCACGGCGCGCGCTCCGCCCCGATCTTCGTGGGCGGCGGCGTGGCGCACGGGCCGCACCCGCGTGACTACAGCAAGGCGATGCCGCGTAAGATGCGTCGGCAGGCCCTGCGCTCGGCGCTCTCGGCCCTGGCTGCCGACGAGCAGATCATCGTCGTGGACGCCATTGCGCTCGACTCGCCCAAGACGAAAGTCATGCGCGACGCCCTGCGCAACCTCGTCGGCGACAGCAAGGCCCTGGTCCTGTTGGCTGACCGCGATGAGGCCGTGGAGCGCAGCATTCGCAACCTGCCCAACGCGCGCACGTTGCGGGCGTCCTACCTCAACATCCGCGACCTGTTCACGCATGACTACGTCATCATCCCGCAGGCCGCCCTGGATGTGATCGTGAGCTTCCTGGGGACCCAGGCGGCCACGAAAGGAGCGGAGGCATGAGCAAGGCGCTGCATCTGTATGATGTGATCCGTCGCCCGGTGATCACCGAGAAGTCAACCATCATGGCGGACGAGCATCGCCAGTATGTCTTCGAGGTGGATATGCGGGCCAACAAGATCCAGGTCAAGGACGCCGTCGAGCGCATCTTCGATGTGGACGTGCTGAAGGTCAGCACCATGGTGATGCCCGCCAAGCGCGGGCGGCGCGGCCGCATCGCCTATACGCGTCGCTCCGCCTGGAAGAAGGCGATCGTCACCGTCGCCCCCGGCCAGGAGATCGCGCTGTTTAACGTTTAGCGAGCACGTCGCAGGCCGGCTTCAGAGATCCGCACCTCACGGGGCTAATGATGCCGGACCCAGGATGAGATTGAGGTCATATCATGCCAGTCAAGAAGTACAAGCCTACATCGCCCGGCCGCCGGGACATGACGGGCAGCAGCTTTGAGGAGATCACCCGGTCAACCCCGGAGCGCTCGCTGCTGGTCGAACTGCGCGGGCGGGGCGGCCGCAACAACAAAGGCCGCGTGACCGTCCGCCATCGCGGCGGCGGCCACAAGCGCAAGTATCGCCTGATCGACTTCAAGCGCGACAAGTTCGAGATCCCGGCGCGCGTCGATTCGATCGAGTACGACCCGAACCGCTCGGCCCGCATCGCGCTGCTGGTCTATGCCGACGGCGAGAAGCGTTACATCATCGCCCCGCTGGACCTGCGCGTAGGGGATACCGTCGTCAGCGGCCCGCGTGCCGAGGTCCGGCCCGGTAACACCCTGCCCATCCGCAACATCCCGGTGGGTTCACTGATCCACAACGTCGAGCTGGAGCCGGGGCGGGGCGGCCAGTTGGCCCGCGCCGCCGGAACCTCCGCCCAGTTGCTGGGCCGCGAGGGGAACTACGCCACCGTGCGCCTGCCCTCCGGCGAGGTGCGTCGCATCCATGAGAACTGCATGGCGACCATCGGCCAGGTTGGCAACACGGACCACGGCAACATCAAGCTGGGCAAGGCCGGGCGCAAGCGTTGGCTCGGCTGGCGGCCCACCGTGCGCGGTAGCGCCATGGACCCCAACAGCCATCCCCATGGCGGCGGCGAAGGTCGCTCGTCCATCGGTATGGCGGGACCCAAGACGCCCTGGGGCAAGCCGGCGTTGGGCAAGAAGACTCGCCGTAACAAGCGCACCGATCGTTATATTGTGCGCCGTCGCGGTAAGCGTCGGAATTAGGTTCGGAGGCAGGAATGTCACGTTCGCTTAAGAAGGGGCCATATATCGACCCCAAGTTGCTGCGCAAGGTCGAGCAGATGGCCGAGCGCGGCGAGAAGAAAGTCATCCGTACGTGGAGTCGCGCCTCTACGATCTTCCCGCAGATGGTCGGTTTCACCATTGCCGTCCACGACGGGCGGCGGCACGTGCCGATTTACGTTACGGAGAACATGGTGGGCCACAAGCTCGGCGAATTCGCGCCGACCCGTACCTATCGTGGCCATCTCGTCGAGCGCAAGAAGAAGAAATAGGCTAGAACGGGAAGGATTTCAAGCCATGGAAGTTCGTGCAGTTGCCCGTTACTTGCCCATCTCTGCGCGCAAGCTGCGCCTGGTCTGTGACCAGGTGCGCGGCATGGATGCCGACCAGGCGTTGACCGTTCTGCGCTTCATGCCGCAGAAGGGCGCCGAGTTCGCGTACAAGCTGATTGAGTCGGCGGTCGCCAATGGCGAAATGAACCTGGAGCTGAACCGCCAAGACCTCTACGTTTCGCAGTTGATGGCAGACGAAGGGCCGAGCCTCAAGCGAGTCAAGGCTGGCGCGCGTGGGCGCTATAAGCCGCGCACCAAGCGCACAGCTCACCTCACTGTGGTGCTCAGTGAGCGTGAAGAGGAGACTGTTTAATGGGACGGAAGATTCATCCGGTAGGGTTCCGGCTGAAGATCAATCGCGACTGGTCCGCTCGTTGGTTTGCTGAGGGTGACCGTTACCGCGAGCTGCTTCAGGAAGACTTCGAGATCCGCCGCTTCGTCGAAAAAGAGGCGGAACGGGCCGGTATCGCCGGGGTTGAGATCGAGCGCTACCCCAACCAGGTCCAGGTCACGCTGTTCACCGCCAAGCCCGGCATCGTGATCGGGCGCAAGGGCGAGAGCGTCAAGAAGCTGCGCCAGGGCCTGGAGAAGATCACCGGCAAGAAGGTGAAGGTCGAAGTCGAGGAAATCGAGAAGCCCGATCTGAATGCCCGGCTGGTGGCGCTGAACATCGCTGGCCAGCTCGAGCGCCGGATCGGCCACAGCCGCGCCATGAAGCGCGCCATCGGCCAGGCCATGCGCCAGGGCGCCAAGGGGATCAAGATCCAGGTCAGCGGCCGCCTCGGCGGCGCGGAGATGGCCCGCCGCGAGTGGCAGATGGAGGGTCAGGTGCCGCGCAATACGCTGCGTTCGGTCATCGACTATGGCACGGCGGAAGCCCTGACGACCTTTGGCCGCATCGGCGTGAAGGTGTGGATCTATTCGGGTGTGTCGGCGCGTGAAGAGACGACGCACCAGCCAGAGCCGACTGACGTATATGTGAGCCAGTAAATGCACCCGCGCCTGCACCGACTTGTCGCGCGCAGGCAGGTGGCTGGCTTTGAGGAGTAACGATTATGTTGATGCCAAAGCGGGTGAAATACCGCAAAGCGTTCCGCGGACACATGCGGGGCAAGGCACAGCGCGGTAACGTGGTGCAGTTTGGTGATTATGGCCTTCAGGCACTCGAGCCGTGCTGGATGACCAGCCGCCAGATCGAGTCCGCCCGCCGCGCGATCAATCGCCATATCAAGCGCCGTGGCCGCGTTTGGGTCCGTGTTTTCCCCGATAAGCCCGTCACCAAGCGGTCGGCTGAAAGCCGCATGGGTAAGGGTAAGGGGTCCGTCGATCATTACGTCGCCGTCATTCGTCCCGGTAAGGTTCTGTTTGAAATGGCCGGGATCGAGGAAGAGGTTGCGCGTGAGGCGCTGCGCCTGGCCGCCTTCAAGCTGCCGATCAGCGCCAAGTTCATCAAGCGCATCGACCCGATCTCCGGCGAGGAGGTGGAGTAATGGCCGCCACACAGACCCGCGAGATCCGCCAGATGACGGACGCCGAGATCCGCCAGGCCATCGACGACACCAAGGAAGAGTTGTTCAACCTGCGCTTCCAGTGGGAGTCGGGCCAGCTTGAGGATTACACGCGCATCCGCCAGTTGAAGAAGGCGATCGCGCGCTACCTGACCATCTTGCGCGAGCGCGAGTTGGCCGCCGAGATCGTGCAGGAGGAAGACAGCAATGCCTAACAACCGTCGGCGGCTGCAAGGCCGCGTCGTGCGCAACAGCATGGACAAGACCGTCGTCGTGGCGGTCGCGACCACCAAGCGCCATCCGTTGTACAAGAAGGTCATTCGGACGACGAAGAACTACAAAGCCCACGACGAAAGCAACGCGATCCCGGTGGGCGCCCTGGTTCAGATCGTCGAGAGCCGCCCGATCAGCAAGACGAAGACGTGGGTTGTCGAAAGCGTTCTGGAGACGCCTGAGCAACAGGCGTAGCCGCTGCGGGCCGAAAACGAGGCGAAGTCAAGATGATTCAGAGTGAGAGTCGATTGAAGGTTGCCGACAACACGGGCGCGCGCGAACTCTTGGTGATCCATATTTATGGCGGCTCCACGCGCAAGACCGCAACCGTCGGCGACATCGTGGTTGCCACCGTCAAGGCGGCCGCGCCGCAGGGCGCCGTCAAGAAGAGCGACATCGTGCGGGCCGTGATCGTTCGCACTGCCAAGGAATATCGCCGCGATGATGGCTCGTACATCAAGTTCGACGACAACGCGGCCGTGATCCTCCAGGGCGA
The DNA here is from genome assembly GCA_964526095.1 of uncultured Anaerolineaceae bacterium. Lineage (GTDB taxonomy): Bacteria > Chloroflexota > Anaerolineae > Aggregatilineales > Aggregatilineaceae > Aggregatilinea. Next base: position 4,790 of record CAZGLU010000311.1, read on the forward strand.
GTCCAAAGACCCGCGCGGCACGCGCATCTTTGGTCCGGTCGCCCGCGAGTTGCGCGAACGAGGGTTCATGAAGATCGTCTCGCTGGCGCCTGAGACCCTCTAGTCATCAGGCCCGGTAGATCGGAAGAGCGTCGTGTAGGGAAAGAGTGTAGGATAGGGTGT
>CAZGLU010000312.1:0-1509 GCA_964526095.1 uncultured Anaerolineaceae bacterium
GTGAGCAGATGGTGGACCAGGTGGCCGCCGACGAACCCCCCCGCGCCGGTGATGATGACTCGCACGCTTAACACTCCGTTTCACGACAGGCCAGAGCGCCGCCGCACGTGCCCCACCACGCAAGCGGCGCCCCACGACGGCCTGCTGGATATTACGGGAAAGCGTGGTTTCCTGCAAATCACCGGCGTTCCGCCGGGGCTTAGTCCGGGATCGGCACCAGGAACAGCGCCACGCTCAGGCCGGACCCGTCCGGCAGGATCAGCAGGTCATACGCCCGGCCACGCTCCAGCATGAGGGTCGGCTCGGTGTACAGCCGGAAGTCGGTGCTATAGTTGAGCACGTGGACGCGGTACGCGCCCGGCAGCAGCAGCGCCGGGTCGGACGGCTCCGCGTAGCGCGCCACGCTCACCAGCGTATCCTCGGCGGGCAGCGGCGTGCTCTCCGGCGTCGGCTCGGCAGCGGCTACGGTGTCAGCGGCGACCGGCCCTTGGCCCGCGAGGCGCAGGTCCGGCTGGTCCGGCGCGAGGTGCAGCACGCGCAAGGCGGCCTCGCCCGCCGCGCCGCGCTGCAAGTCATCCGATGCCGTGACGACCTGGACCTCGTCGCGCGTGCCGTACAGGAACAGCGTGAATGCGTCCCCGTCCTCCGGCGGCTCGAAGGGCGCCTCCAACAAGATCGCCTCGCCCTCGCTCGCCCGTACAACGAGGTCCGCCTCGACGCGCGGGCGCGCGCTGTAGGCCGTGCCCGTGCCCGCCTGCAGCCCGGTCGCCAGCGGCTCGCCGCGCAGCGTGACGTCCAGCCGCGTCCCGTCGGCCAGCGCGTTCACGACGCGCAGCCGGGCCGTGCCGACGCCCGCCAACGGGTCCTCGACCGCGCCCGCGTCGATCATCGGGAGGTCATCGCTGAGGTCGGCGTCAGCGTTGAACACCGGCGCGTCGAGGGCGGCGCCCGTCGCGATGATCACGTAGGCGCGGCCTGCCTCCCAGATGCGGTCCGGCGTCTGGGCGACCAGGGTCAGATCTTCCCCCGTGCCGCTTGTGAACTGGTAGGCGACCTGCCCGGCCCGCCGCTGGAGCGGCCCGGCGGCCGCGCCGTACGCCAGCGGCGACGCCTCCGCCAGGTCCCCGGCGAACGTGCTGACCGTCAGGCGCTCGCTTCCCGGTACGGCGTTGACGAACAGCAGGCGCGTCGCGTACTGTGGCAGCGGCGACCGGTCGTCCGGCACCTGGGCGACGGTCAACGCGTCGGGCGGCCCCATCACCACCACGTCGAGCGCCACGTCCGCCCATAACATCGTGAGCGGTGCCTCGTAGAGCGGTACCCCGTCCGCCGCCGACGCCACGCGCAGCGTGTGGGAGCCTGCGTCCAGTTCGTGCCAGTCCGACGCCGCGCCGAAGGTCAACTCGTCCGCCACGGCTTCGTCATCGACCGTGACGCGCAGCACCGGGGCGTCGGGCGCGGCGTGGATCACGCGCAGCTCGGCGCGTTCCTGCGACGGGCTTTGCAGCG
>CAZGLU010000312.1:1519-4929 GCA_964526095.1 uncultured Anaerolineaceae bacterium
GACGAGGCGCGCCCCGTCGCCGTTGGGCACCAGCATCAGGGTATAGGCGATGCGCCCCGCGAGTTGCAGGTCCATCTCCGCGAGCGTGTCCTCGCCGCTGACCATCTCGACCCGGTGCCGCCCGGCGGGGACCAGCTCCGGCCCGGCCAGCGCGCCGAACGGCACGGCGTCCAGCAGCGGCGCCGTGTCCATGCGCACGTCCACGGCGGGGCCGCGCGGCATGGCGTTCAGGGCGGTCACGCGTGCCATGCCCTCCGGGAGCGGGGAGAGGTCCTCTGCGTAGGCGGTGATGGCCGGTTCGTCCGGCGTGCCGTGCAGCAGCAGGATCAGGCTGTCGCCATGTTGCAGGTCGAGCGGGTAGTCGAGCAGGGGAGGGGCGTCCGTCGCGCCGGATTCGACCACGCGCAGCGTGTAGCTCCCGGCGACGAAGGCGAGCGGCTGCGTGTTGTACAACCCTTCGGTGAAGCCCGTGCCGATGCGCGCGCCGTCAAGGTAGAGGTCCACGGCGGGCAGGTCCGGGCTGGCGTGCACCACGCGAAGCTGCCCGGACAGCGCCGGGGCGCGCTCGACCTGCGGGATCACGACGGGGGGGGAGGGGGGGGCGGGCGTCGCGCGCGGCGGGACCGGCGTCGCGCTGGGCGCAGGGGTCGGGTCCGCCCCGCCGCACGCCGCCAACAATACGATCAGCCATCCCGCCACGATGAATCGAGTTTTTCGCATAGCCATCCTCCCCAGGCACACGCGCGTGTGCGCCCCTCGACCTGAATTGTACAAGGGAAGAAAAGCACGGGATATTGCACTTAGGTCATAGGGGCGCGGGACGGCTGCACGGCGGAACCAAAGCAGGATCAAAAACGCCCGCTCCATCGGCAGAGGGCGGGCGGTGTGAAAGGCGTAAACCGGAAGGCCGTTAACCGGCCTTGACCGCGATCTGGCGCGGCTTGACCGCCTCTGCCTTGGGGATGGTCAGCGTCAGCACGCCGTCCTTGAAGCTGGCTTCGACGCGGTCGGCGTCGATGGGCGTGTTGATGTTCAGCGTGCGCTCAAAGCGGCCGGTCGGGCGCTCCAGCAGGACGTACTTGTAATCTTCCACCTTCTCGCGCTTGATCTCACCACGGATCGTCAGCGTGTCGCCTTCCAGCGTGATGTCAAGCTCGTCCGGGCTAACGCCCGGCACGTCGGCCCGGATCACGATCGCGTCTTCGGTGATGTAGGCGTCCATCGGCAGCAGCCAGGCGCCAGTGCCGCGCGTCTCCGTGCCGCGTGCGAACGCTTCGTCGAGCGCGCGATCGACGGCCTGGCGCATGGTGATCATGTCGCGCAGCGGGTCCCAACGAGTGAAGCGAGTCATCGAAACCTCCTCAAACAACCGGGATACGTCAGGGTTCGATTCCGTTACACGCCTATCACTCTAGATCTCGCACGCAAGAAATGCGTAAGCGCCGCATAGACGTTTTGTTAGCGATCCGCGCCCGGCTCAAAGGTCCGTCACGATCTGGTGTTGAAGCGCCCACAGCCGCCGGTAATGCCCGTCGATCTGGAGCAGGTCGGCGTGGGTCCCGCGCTCCACGACGCGGCCCCGTTCGAGGACCAGGATCTCGTCAAAGCTCTCCAGCCCGGCGATGCGATGCGTGATCATCAGCGTGGCGCGGTCTGCCATCGCCACGTCCAGGGCGTGCATCAGCGCGCGCTCGGTCGCGGCGTCGAGGTTGGCCGTGGCCTCGTCCAGGATCAGGATCGGCGCACGCTTGAGGATCGCCCGCGCGATGGCGAGGCGCTGGCGCTCCCCGCCGCTCAGGTTCAGGCCCTGCTCCCCGATCCAGGTGTCGTAACCCTGGGGCAGGGCGGAGATGAAGTCATGGACCTGCGCCTGCCGCGCCGCCGCCTCGATCTCGTCCGGGCTGGCGTCGGGCCGCGCGAGCAGCAGGTTGTCCCGGATCGTGGCGTTGAACAGGTGTGTGTCCTGGCGCACAACGGCCATTCGCGCCCGCACGTCCTCGGCCCGGTACGCGCGCACGTCGCGCCCGTCCAGCGTGATCGTGCCCTCCTGATAGTCCCAGAAGCGCAGCAGCAGATTGACGAGGCTTGTCTTGCCCGCGCCGCTCGCCCCGACGACTGCCAGCCGACGGCCCGGCGTCAGCACGAAACTGACCCCGTCCAGCGCGGGCGGCTCGTCCGGCGCGTACCGGAAGCGCAGCCCCTCCACGCGCAGGTCTGCGCCCGACGGGACGGGGGCCGGTGCGTCGGGATCGGGCACGGCGGGCGCGGCGTCGATCAGCTCAAACAGGCGCTCGGCGGCCTCCAGGTTCGCGCCGAGGTGCTGGAAGGCGGCGGGCAGCGGCGTGACCGCCTCGAAGCTGGACAGCGTCGCCAGCGCCAGCACGGCCAGCATCACGCCGTCGAGGTCCCCGGCGCGCACCTGCGGGATCGCCAGCGCGAGGATCGTCACGACGGCCAGCGCGATCAGGAAGGAGCTGAGGGCGGTGTGCAGCGCGGCGACGTGCGCCATGTGGCGGTGGCTGCGCTCCAACTCGGCGTTGAGCGCGGCCACCTGCTCGGCCTGCCGCGCCTGCTGCCCGTAGGCGATCAGGTCCGCCGCGCCCTGGACCGCGTCCACCAGCGCGGCGCTGAGGTCGGCGCGGGCCTGCTGGGCGGAGCGCCCCGGTGCGCGGGTGATCGCCCCCGCCAGCAGCGGCAGCCCGACGCCTACCAGCGCCAGGAACGCCACTAGCGCCACGCCGAGCCAGACGTCATATGCTGCGAACAGGGTGAACACCACAGCCGCCGTCACCAGCGCGATGATCGGCGGGGCCAGCACGCGCAGGTACAGGTTTTGCAGCTCGTCCACGTCCGACACGACGCGCGCCAGCAGGTCGCCGCTGCGGTACGCCATCAGCCGGGCGGGCGCCAGCGGCTCGATCGCGTCGTAGAACCAGACGCGCAGCCGCGCCAGCAGGCGGAATGTCACCTCATGGGCGACGGCGCGCTCCAGATAGCGGAAGACCCCCCGCGCGATGCCGAAGAAGCGCACGCCCGCGATCGCGACATGCAGCACGCCCACGGACGGGTGCAGCGCGGCGGTCGCAATGATCCAGGCCGAGGTCGCCATCAGGCCGATGCTGCTGCCGATGGTCGCGAAGCCGAGCAGCGCGGCGAGCGCCATGCCCCATTTGAACGGCGCGGCCAGACGGAGCAGTCGGAGGAAGGTGCGGGTCCGTGAGGCGTGCATCAGTCGTCCATCACTCGTCCATCAAAACCGGCTGCTCCGGGCTGCCATACGCGCGTACCAGCCGCGCGTACATGCCGCCCGCCGCCACCAGTGCCGTATGCGTCCCGGCCTCCACGACGCGCCCCGCGTCGAGCAAGATCGGAAGAGCGTCGTGTAGGGAAAGAGTGTAGGATAGGGTGTA
>CAZGLU010000313.1:0-4922 GCA_964526095.1 uncultured Anaerolineaceae bacterium
CCTCTTCACCGTTCAGATATGCCAGCGCCGCCTCGACGCCGATCCGCCCCATCTCGGCAGGCTGCTGCGCGATCGTCGCGTCCAGGTCACCGGCCTCCACCGCCTCGATCGCGGCCTCGATGGCGTCAAATCCGACGAACACGATCTCGTCGGCGCGGTCCGCTTCCTTGGCCGCCTCCAGCGCGGCGAGGATCATGTTGTCGTTGTGCGCGAAGACGCCGTCGATCTCCGCGTTGTCGGCCAGGATCTGCGCAAAGATCGTCTTGGCCTCGTTTGCGTCGAAGTTCGCCACTTCACTCGCCACGATCTCGACGTCCTCATAGGTGGCGATCGCCGCGTTGAAGCCCTCGCCGCGCGCCTGCGCCGCCGACGTGCCGGGGATGCCCTGCAACTCCACGACCTTGCCGGACTTGTTCAGCGTCTCGGCCAGGAACTCGCCCGCCATGCGCCCCCCGGCGACATTGTCCGACGCGATGTGCGAAACGACAGTGCCGCCCGCCGTGCTGCGGTCGATGGTGAAGACCGGGATCCCGGCCTCGTTCGCCGCCTCGATGGCGCTCACGATGCCCTCTTCCGTGACCGGGTTGATCAACAGCGCGTCCACCCCTTCATCGATCCACGCCTGGATCTGCTCCACCTGCTTCGCGCTGTCCTCGGCAGCATCCTCCACCAACAACGTCGCGCCTCCCCGGTCAGCGGCCTGCTGCGCGCCCTCCTGCACCGAAATGAAGAAGGGGTTGCTGAGGTCGGCCAGGCTGAGGCCGAGCGTGACGGAACGCTCCTCGGTAGCGACCGGCGTAGCCTTCGGCTCGTCATCATCATCACCGCAGGCCGCCAACACCAGCACCAGCACAAATAGCATTAAGACCAGGAAGCTGAAACGAACATTTTTCGAGCGCATTGCTAATCTCTCCATTCGTGCCCCCACGGACCCACTTCAAAAGCTGCGGACGAAACGGTCTAGTGGCCCACCTGTTCCGGCTCGGGCTTGACCTGAAGCTCAATCGTCGTATGCGGAACGCGCAGCGCCTTACCCAGCTCGCGCGTGGCGATCTCCAGCACCTCGTCCATGCTCACGGCGCCCTGGATGCCGTCGTTGATCGCGCTGATCGTATGCTCGTAGCGGCTGCCGCGCTCCACCTCACTGAACAACTGCGCGTTGCTCAGGGCGATCCCGATCTGCTGCGCCAGCGCCGCCATGATCATCTGCATGTCGTCCCCGAAGCGGTCGCGCTGGTCGCTCTGCACGTCAAGCACGCCGAGCAGTTGACCTCGCGCCTCAAGCGCGACGGCCAACTCGGACTGGGTGTGGGGCAGCAAGGGGTTGGGGAGGAAGTCCGGCGCTAGCTGGACGTTGTTCTGCACCACCACCCGACGCGTGCGGGCGGCGCGGGCCACAAGGCTCTGCTGCGCCATCAGCGGGATGCGGTGGCCCTGGCTCACCAACTGGCGGCCAACGGACCCCGCCCCGGCGGCCAGCGTCAGGGTTTGCCCATCCCGGTCCAGCAGATAGATATGCGCGTGGTACAGGTCAAAGTTCTCTTTGGTGAGGTCAGAGATGGCTTGCAGCAGTTCCGACACATCGAGCATCGTCGCCATGCGCGCCGACACCTCCGACACGGTGGCAAGCTGGCGCGTGCGCTCGTTCACACGCTGCTCCAGGAGGCGGTTCACGTCCTCGATCTGCGCGCGGGACTCCTGCAGCTCGGTCGCCATGGTGTTAAGGGTATGGGCCAGCGCGGTGAGTTCGGCGCCACCGGCGGGCTGGAAACGGTGGCTGAAGTCGCCCTGGCTCAGCGCGTGAGCACCAGCCGTCAGGGCGGCCACGGGCCGCACCACGATGCTCTGCACGTACAGGTACGTCAACGCGCCGATCAGGAGCGCCATGCCGACGCCGAGCCCTCCCGATATCAGCGCACCTTCCAAACGGACGTTGTCGATCCGCTCCGCCGCCGCGCCGACGAGCACGTAATATTCGCCCGGCTCCTGTTGAACGGGGCTGTTATAGTGCGCGCTGGTGAGGTACACCGACCCGAAATCGCCCACCTTGACATGCGGGCTTTCATCCTGCGCGGGGTGCGCCAGGGCGTCAAGCGTCTGCCCGACGTAGCTCTCGTCGGAATGCGCCAGGACGTACCCATTCGGTGCGGTGACGGCGATGAAGTCGATGCCCTCGTTCTGCTCCACAAGGTTCCCCAAGCGGGGCAGCAGCGCAGGGATGTCGTCAAAGCTGGCGGTGCCCTCCGGCGCGCTCTGGATCACGAGGTTGACGCTGGCGATCAACGCCTGACCCCGGGCGCGCTCCCCCTCGATCAGCGAGCGCCTGGCCCGCACAAGGTGCACGTGCGTGACGCCGGCGGTGACGAGGAGCAGCGATACAAAGGTGATCACGATGAACTGCGTGCGGATGCTCATTCGGCGTAACATAGCAAGTCTCTCGTCTCCACCTATCGGGCGGGTTCACCGGCCCATTTTCCATGTACGCCCGTCCCACGACGCGAACGGGTCAGCACCAATCGCCTGCTACCCAGGAGAAGGTGAGATCGCGGCACAAGCTCGAACAGTGTGAGCTGGAGGATGATCCGGCTTGGAGGTCTCGCCTCTTACCGCGTGGCAGGTGGTGCTGTAGGGTACCCCTCTTAGGCACGCTATCACTATCGCATAGCGTAAAGACAAAGTCAAGCAACAATTGAGGCAAGAGTTTACAATTTCATGAATTTTTGGGTTTGTACGATCCCGTTCACAAAAAGGAATGGCTATATATGGCTATATATGTGGTCCTTTTAAACAAATGTCGTTTACGTGTTCGGTCACACTGTTATAATGAATGGCAGCTTCTCAATTAATCATCCCTGAGTAGATCGCATGCCAGAAACCTTTGCTCACCAGGCGCTCAGCGCCGACGACGTGTTTAAGCGGATCTCGAATGAGCACATCCGCTCGATCGACCTCCAGTTCACCGACGTGGCGGGCATGGTCAAGACCGTCACCATCGACGCCGACCATCTGGAGACGGCGCTGGCCGAAGGCGTATGGTTCGACGGGTCGGCGGTCGAGGGCTTCGCGCGTATCGCGGAGTCCGATATGTACCTGATGCCGGACCTATCCACCTTCGCGGTGCTGCCGTGGGAGGGGAACCATCCCGAAGTGGGCCGGACGGCGCGCATCGTCTGCGACGTCTACACGCCCAACGGCCAGCCGTTCGCCGGGGACCCGCGCGGGGCGCTGCGCCGTGCCGAGGAGCAGGCCGCCGAACTGGGGTTGGAGTACGTCGTCGCCCCGGAGCTTGAGTTCTACCTGTTCCGCTCGCCGCCGGATGACGGGCGGCTGGAGGAGGACGACCAGGCCAGCTACTTCGACGCGTCAGACGGCGTCGCGCGGGTGATCCGCAAGCGCGTGACGGACGCGCTGCGCGAGATGGGCATCGTGATCGAGTCCAGTCACCACGAGGTCGGCGCCGGGCAGCATGAGTTGGACTTCGCCCCGCTGACCGCGCTCCGGATGGCCGACGCCATCGTGACGGCACGCATGGCCGTGCGCGCCATCGCCCGGCAGGAGGGCCGTTTCGCCACCTTCATGCCCAAGCCCCTCTCCAACGCACCGGGCAGCGGCATGCACGTCCACCAGTGGATGCGCGACATCGAATCCGGCGTGAACCGTTTCACCGACACGAGCGCAGACTATGGGCTGGCGCGCGAGGCGCAGGCGTTCCTCGCCGGGCAGTTGACCCACGCCCGCGCGATCTGTGCCGTGCTCGCGCCGCTGGTCAACAGCTACCGGCGGCTGATGTCCGGCCTGGAGGCGCCCATCTATGTGACGTGGGCGCAGCTCAACCGGGGCGCGCTGCTGCGCGTGCCGCGCCTTGCCGACGAGAACCGCGTCGGCACGCGGATCGAGAGCCGCTGCCCCGACCCGAGCTGCAATCCCTACCTCGCCTTCACCGTGCTGCTGCACGCCGGTCTGCACGGCATCCGCGATAACCTGGCGCTGCCGCCCGCCGCCGAGGAAGAGCTTTACGAGGTATCGAACCGCCGCCGCCACCTGACCACGCTGCCCACCTCGCTGCACGAGGCGCTGGACGAGTTTGAAGGCAGCGACGTGGCGCGTGAGGCATTAGGGCTGCACCTGTTTGAACGCTTCCTGGAGGCCAAGCGCCTGGAATGGCGCGATTACCTGTTGGTCGTCAGTCCGTGGGAGTTAGAGCGTTATCTCACGATCTACTGACGGGGCCTGCCTGCGCTGCAAGCTGGCCCCGCGACCTCGCCCCTTCCCCTGCGCTGCGCCGAGGGGCTTCCCGACCGGGCTTGTCCCCCCGCCCGCCGCTACATCCGGAAGGAGCGGGGAGGGTGAAAACCGGAACACATCGGAAAACGAGTGGAACGCTGTTAGATTAATGCCTATGGGCCTGCACACCCGCCCCTATCGGGCACAGCAAACAGCATACTGCCACCTTGCCGGGATCGATTGTGTTTTCCGTGAGGTCACCGTTGCCAGGGCACGCTAATCTGACCGTAACCGATCTCATGCGCCTGGCGCTGCCCGTCGGCACGACCATCGTCGCGGGGCACCGGGGCGTACACCGCCGCGTCGAGTGGGTGAGCGTGCTGAACACCCGCCCGCCCGCCTTCCCTGACCTCGTCGGCGGCGAGATCGCGCTGCTGTCGCTCGACGCGATGCGCCTGCTCAGCGACAAGCTGACGCTGCCCTCCCTGGTGCGCGACCTGGCCGAAATGGACGTCGCGGCCATCGGCGTCGTGGGGGAGGTCAGCGCCCAGGCGCAGAGCGTCGCGGAGGACGCAGGCATCCCCCTGCTGCGCCTGCCGGACACCACCTCCCTGCGGGACACGGAGCGCCAGATCGCGCAGACGCTCATGGGCAGCCCAGATCGGAAGAGCACACGTCTGAACTCCAGTCACCGCTCA
>CAZGLU010000314.1:0-1293 GCA_964526095.1 uncultured Anaerolineaceae bacterium
CCCCCCCCCCCACCCTACACTCTTTCCCTACACGACGCTCTTCCGATCTGATCTACGCCTACTATCAGGTCTGCGGGCAGTGTCACCCGTTGGTGCGCGAGCTGTACCCGGTGATGGTGTCCATCCTGGACCATTACATGCGCGGCACGCGCTACAACATCCACCAGGACCCGGAGGACGGCCTGCTCTACGCGGGCGAGAACGGCCTGCAGCTTACCTGGATGGACGCCAAGATCGACGATTGGGTGGTCACGCCGCGCATCGGGAAGCCGGTCGAGATCAACGCGCTGTGGTACAACGCGCTGCGCATCAGTGCCGAGATCGGCGCGGCGCTGGGCGAGGATGCCGACGCGAACCGTTTCACGCGGGAGGCCGACCGCGTGTATGCCAGCTTCAATGACCGCTTCTGGTACGCGGGCGGCTACCTGTACGACGTGGTGGACAGCCCGGAAGGCGACGATCCCACGCTGCGCCCCAACCAGATCTTCGCCGTGTCGCTGCCCTTCCCCCTGCTCGAAGGCGAGCGGGCACGCGCCGTGGTGGACATCTGCGCCCGCGAGCTGGTGATCTCCTACGGGCTGCGCAGCCTGCCGCCCGACGAGAACGAGTACGTGGGCCACTATGGCGGCGACCCCGCCGACCGCGACGCCAGCTACCACCAGGGGACGGCCTGGAGCTGGCTGCTCGGCCCGTTTGTGACGGCGCACTACCGCGCTTACGGGGACGCCGCCGCCGCATACAGCTACCTGGAGCCGATGGTGGACCACCTGCACGACTACGGCCTCGGCACCATCGGTGAGTTGTTCGACGGCGACCCGGCCCACACCCCGCGCGGCTGCATCGCGCAGGCGTGGGGCGTCGGGGAGATCCTGCGTGCGTGGTATGAACTGCGGCCCGCCCTCCAGCCGAGCCGGGCCGCCATGCAGCAGCCCGTCGGCTAAGGCGACCGCCATAGATCAGCCTGATCGCAAAGAGCCGGGCGTACACCCGGCTCTTATCCGTTTCCTCACCGCACCCTAGCTTGTGCGCGACTTGAACTTAACGTGCTCCCCGGCGGGCACCAGGCCGTCCGGGTATTGCTCCCGGATCTGGTCCGCGTCGAGGTCCGTGCCAATAACGGCGTTGCGCTCCACGACGAAGTTCGGCGGCACGGTCGTGTTCTTCCCGACGCACGCGATCGCCAGATCCCCAACGTCCGTCGCCTCCCCAACGCGCGCGCCCTGCCCAACGATCACGCCCATGTCGATCACGGCCAGATCGGAAGAGCGTCGTGTAGGGAAAGAGTGTATGATA
>CAZGLU010000314.1:1303-4911 GCA_964526095.1 uncultured Anaerolineaceae bacterium
CTGGAGTTCAGACGTGTGCTCTTCCGATCTGTCCTCGACGATCGCGCCCTTCTCGATGCGGACCGGCGGCCGCTCCTCGCTGCGCGTGTGGATGACCCACGAGCGGTCGTTGAGATCGAGCGAGGGCGGCATGTCGAGCAGGTCCATGTGCGCCTCCCAATAGGCGTCGATGGTGCCGACGTCGATCCAGTAGCCGCCGAACGGGTAGGCGATCACGTTCAGGCCCGCCGCGATCATGCTCGGGATGATGTTGTAGCCGAAGTCGTGCCGCGAGTCCTCTTTAAGCGCGTCCTCCATCAAGAAGCGCTCCAGCACCTCCGTCTTGAAGACGTAGACGCCCATGTTCGCCAGGTCGCCGGGTGGGTTCGCCGGTTTCTCCACGAAATCGACGATGTGATTGTGCTCGTCCACCGCCATGATGCCGTAGCGCGACGCTTCATCCAGCGGCACGCGGATGACGCACACCGTCGCGTCGGCGTTCTGCGACTCGTGGAAATCGACCAGCATATCGTAATCCATCTCGTAGATGTGGTCGCCGGAGAGGATCACGATGTTGCGTGGGTGCCCGCGCCGCACGAAATTGAGGTTTTGTGTCACCGCGTCGGCCGTGCCTGCATACCAGTCGGTATCATAGCGGCCCTGATACGGTTGGAGCAGCTTCACCCCGCCGGTAAACGAGCGGTCGAGGTCCCAGGGGCGTCCCAGCGCGATATGGTCGTTGAGGCTGTGGGGCCGGTATTGGGTGAGCACCAGCACGTCAAAAATACCGGAGTTCACACAGTTGCTGAGTACGAAGTCGATGATGCGGTATTTGCCCGCGAACGGAACCGCCGGCTTGGCGCGCTTGGCGGTTAGCACGCCGAGACGGCTTCCTTCACCGCCGGCCAAAATGACTGCTCGTGTTCGCATGGATTCAGTCTGCTCCTCGTATGGCGTCCATTGCCCATAAATCGATTGTTTTAATTATCGCAATTTTCAGGGCCTGATCATGATCAGGTTTATTCAAGCTCGCTCAACAATTCCTCGATTTGACGTCGCATAGCACCGATCTCGACCTCAATGCTGCTCAATAAACAATAAAGCGGGCAGCTTCGACGATGTCACGCAGGTAGAGCTTATAGTCCCTCGGCATAGATGACCTCATCCAGGATGTCGGGGCGTAGCTCCTCCCGTATGGACTCCTCCAACACCAGATCGACCGGGCGGCCAAGCAACTCCTCCAGCCGGAACTGGAGCCGCATGAATGCACGAAAGGACGGCTGTGCCATGCTCACGAGGATGTCAATATCACTGGCAGGGTCAGCCTCACCACGAACCAGCGAGCCGAAGACGCCAATGCGCTCAACACCAAGCTCACGCAACTCGCCTGCATGGGCTTCAAGCAGCGCGATCACCTGCCGGGCATCAAGTTGAGGGGGCGGGTTGCGCAGATACTCCGCCAGCCGACGGCGTTCCTCCGGTGAGAGCTGGAGTGATAGCCGGTACACTTCCTTGAGCGACACGCTCACGTCAGGATCACCTCCCTGCCCTCAGTATAGCATGCTCTCCCCGCTGCACGCGCCGGACAGTTGTACCGGGCGCAGCGAAGGCCGCGCCCATCAGCGCACCTGGTTCGGCGTGACGTACAGCTTGCGCCGCACCCAGCGCGCCATGTCCTCCGTCGCGCGACGGATCGCCCGCCAGCGCAGCGACAGCACGATCAGCAGCAGCAGGAAGATCGGCAGCGAGATCATGAAGCCGCGTGTCCGCAGCCGCAGGTAGAACAGCACCGAGATGAGGAAGAAGCCCAGGAACAGCAGCATGCCCTCGATCAACACCTGGTTCGCCGCATCGCGGATCACCGCGCCGTGAACCCACGTGCCCCGGCGTTCCGGGTCGGGATCGATCTGCCCGACAAGCTGGAGCGGCTGGATCGCGCCGGGGAAGCGCCGCTCCACCGTGAACGTCCGCGGCTCGCTCAGGATCACCTGCTGCTCGATGGGCGCGAGCCAGGCCCCCACGCCGCGATTCTGGAGTTCGGACGAGCGCTCCAGGCGTTGAATACATTCCTCAACGGGCAGCGCCGTGACAAAGTCCACCGTGAACTGCGGCGCCTTCCGCTTCTCCTCCATGTGGTCCCCTCCCCATACCGGCGGCCGCTCAGCGGGGCCGCTTCGCCAACGCACCCTCGTACAGCCGGATGTACTCCTGGGCGGGCCGGTCCCAGCTCCAGTCCTGGCGCATGGCGCGCTCCTGCATCCGCTCAAAGGCAGCGCGGCGGTAGCGGAAGGTGTCGATGGCCCAGCGCAGCGTGCCGCGCACGGCCGTATCCTCCTCCCACTGGAACACGAAGCCCGTCCCCCGGTCCGCCGGTCCGTCGTCGTAGTTCTCGACGGTATCGGCCAGCCCGCCCGTCTCGCGCACGACGGGCAGCGCACCGTAGCGCATCGCCAGAAGCTGCGTCAGGCCGCATGGCTCGTAACGGCTCGGCACGAGGATCAGGTCCGCCCCGGCGTAGATCCGCTGTGACAGCGCGGGATTGTAGCCGATCATCACGCGCGCCTTCCAGTTGAAATCCCATTCCAGCGTGCGCAGGTGTGTCTCCAACGTCGGCTCGCCGGACCCCAGCGCGACCAACTGCGCACCCGTTTCGGCCAGGACCCAGCGCAGGCCCGGGATGGCGAAGTCGAAGCCCTTTTGGTCCACGAGGCGGCTCACGATGCCGATCAGCGGGATGTCATCACCCTGCTCCAGCCCCAGGGACGCCTGAAGCGCGCGCTTGTTGACGGGGCGCTCCGTGCGGAAGTTGCTGACGTCGTACTGGTGCGGGATCGCGGGGTCCGTCGCCGGGTCGTTGTGCTGCATGTCCAGCCCGTTCAGGATGCCCACGAAGTCGGCATCGCGGACCAGGATCAGCCCCTCCAGCCCTTCGCCAAAGCGCGGGTAGTGCAGCTCGACGGCGTGGCGCGGGCTGACCGTGTTCAGCTTGTCGGCATAGGCGATGCCGATGCCCAGCAGGTTATCGGTCTTATCCTGGTAGACGAGGTTCGGCTCGGTGCGCGCCGGGACCCCCGCCGCCCACAGATAGCCGCCCGCGTCCCAGCCCTGGTAGCCCATGTTGTGGATCGTGAGCACGCTGGCGACGCTCGCCCACTCCGGCGAGCGCCGGGCCTCGTGCAGCAGGAACGGGACCAGCGCGGTATGCCAGTCGTGGGCGTGCAGGACGTCCGGGAACCAGCCCTCGCCCCAGTGCCGCCCCAGGCCAAGCTCCCACGCCAGTCCGAGCGCGGCCTGCGAGAAGAACACGAAGCGCTCGCGGTCCCAGTTCAGGTCGGTGTAGATGTACTCCCCGCCGCTGAAGAACGGCCAGCTTTCGAGGAAGTACACCGGCACGCCATCATGTTCGAGGTAGTGTATATGCACGTCCGCCGTGCCGGTTCGCCGCGAGAACTGGTAGGTGAAAAGGTAACGCAGGTCGTCGTGGTAGCGGGCCTTGATCGGGCCGTACAGCGGGATCGCAACGCGCGCATCGACGCCTTTGGCACGCAGCGCGCGCGGCAGGCTGCCGACCACGTCGCCAAGCCAGATCGGAAGAGCACACGTCTGAACTCCAGTCACCGCTCATTATC
>CAZGLU010000315.1:0-4883 GCA_964526095.1 uncultured Anaerolineaceae bacterium
AAAATAAAGCTGCCATCTGCTCTAAAGGCATGTGGCAGCCAGTGCCCCATAGGGGACTCGAACCCCTGTTTCTGCCTTGAGAGGGCAGCGTCCTGGGCCGCTAGACGAATGGGGCCTGCAATCTGAACTGCGGGTCATTGTACCAGCCAGGGGCCAACCGCGTCAAGGGTAACTTGTGCGGTGGTGGATGAACTGCCCACCGGGCCGGATGGCAACCGCCCCCTACCCCTCAGACAGCGTTTTGTCGCGCCACCCGCAACCGCATCACCCAATCCCGCGCTGCCTCATGTGCGGCCTGCGCAAAGTCCGCCCCCTGGCTCGCGTAGACGATCGAGCGCCCAACGCTGATGACCGGGCCAATCCCCGTCACGGTAGTGCCGTGCTCCGTCGCCAGCGCGAAGTCGCCCTCCTGCTCACCGACACCAGGGATCAGGAACGGCAAGGTCGGCGCCCAACAGCGCAGCCGTTTCAGATCGCGGGGCTGCGTCGCGCTGACCCCGATCCCTAGCTGTTCCGGGTAACGTGTCGCCAGGGTATTGACCTGAGCCGTAACATAGCGGAACAGCGGTGCCTGCTCGCTCGGCCACAGTTGGAAGTCATTGCTCGTCGTGTTGGCCGAGCGCACAAGCACAAAAACCGCTTTGTCGTCGTATTGCAGCAGCGGGATGACGGCGTCCATCCCCACATACGGGCTGACCGTCACCGCATCCGCCCCGAACACGTCAAACGCGGCCTCCGCGTAGTGCGCAGCGGTATAGCTGACGTCACCAAATTTCGCGTCCAGGATGACCGGCAGCCCGTCCGGAACGGCGGCGATGATCGTCTGAAGCGCCTGCACCCCCTCGACACCAAATGCGAGATAAAAGGGAAGGTTCAGCTTGTACGCGCAGGCATACGGCGCGGTCGCGTCCACGATCGCCTGCCCAAACGTCGCCACGTCCACCCCTGGCGGCATGCGGGAGCGCGTGGGGTCCAGCCCGACGCACAGCCAGGAATCGCGCGATTCCTGCGCGGCACGAAGTCGTTGAAAGAACGTTGAAGCCATCGCGATCACCTTCCTGTCTACAGGGTGCCGGTCCCTTGAGTATACTCGAAATCGGCCCGAAACCTCCAACATGGCCCCCTGCCCCGCTATGGCCCTCTCATGGTACAATTTCCTCGCACGTGCTGCGCGGGACCTGGGAGAAAGAGCCGAACCATGAGCCTGCAAGTCGGGTCGAAGGCGAGCTGCACCAAGACGTTCACCGACGAAGATGTGCGGCTGTACGCCCGCCTCACGGGGGACGAAAACCCGATCCACCTGGACGAGGACTACGCCGCCACCAGCCGCTTTGGGCGGCGCATCGCACACGGTATGCTGACCGCCGGGCTGATCTCACGGCTTCTCGGCAACGACCTGCCCGGCCCCGGCTGCCTGTACATGGGCCAGACGCTCAAGTTTAAGGCGCCGGTCTTCCTGGGCGACACCATCACCGCGACGGTGGAAGTGGTTAAGATCCGCGAGGACAAGGGCATCGTCACGCTGGAAACGACCTGCACGAACCAGGACGGCGTCACCGTGCTGGAAGGGGAAGCGGTCGTCATGCTGCCCCGCGAGGACGAGGGCGCCGCGCCGCAAGCCGCGTCTTGACACCCCCGGTCACGGGGCTATCATATTACCTGTTGCCCGGCGGCATGATGGCGATTGCGCGGGCCCGCACCGAAGGAGACTGGCTCATGTCGAACCTTGAAGGACGCGTCGCACTGGTCACGGGAAGCGGACAGGGGATCGGGCACGCGGTTGCGCTGGAGCTCGCGCGGCGCGGCGCCACCGTCGTCACGAATGACGTCTCCGGCTGCTGCGCTGACGACACGCTGGCCGAGATCCGCGACCTGGGCGGGGACGGGCTGGCGATCACGGCGGACGTCAGCGACGCCGCGCAGGTAGACAGCCTGATCAAGACCATCGTGGATACCTTCGGCAAGCTGGACATCCTGGTGAACAACGCGGGCACCACGCGCGACAACCTGATGGTGCGCATGTCGGAGGACGATTGGGACCTGATCCTGCGCGTCAACCTCAAGAGCGCGTGGCTGTGCTCGAAGGCGGCGCTGCGCACGATGATGCGCAACCGCTACGGGCGCATCGTGAACATGTCGAGCGTGAGCGGCATCGCGGGACAGGTCGGGCAAACGAATTACAGCGCCAGCAAGGCGGGCCTGATCGGCATGACGAAGGCGCTGGCGCGGGAAGTGGCCTCGCGCGGAATCACCGTGAACGCGGTGGCGCCCGGCTTCATCAAGACGAAGCTCACCGAGAACCTACCGCAGGACATCCTCGACACGCTGGTGAACAACATCCCGCTGGGCCGCTGGGGCACGGTCGAGGACGTGGCGTACGCGGTCGCGTTCCTCGCCTCGGACGAAGCGTCCTACATCACCGGGCACGTGCTGTCAGTAGACGGTGGCCTGGTGATGGGGTAAAGTATGTGCAGCGCGGCGTCCAGTGGAAGCGGCTCAACAGGCGACGATGGTTAATCTGCGACATCCGAACGACACGGTCACGATTGCGCCGGGCGTGCTGCTCACGATCGCGCGGCTGGCCTCGCTCGAAGTGCCCGGCGTAGTCCGCATGGGCAACACGCCGGGCGGGGTAGACCGCCTGTTCCGGCGGGTACCGGCGGCCAATGGCGTGCAGATCGCGGTCGATAACGGCACGGTGACGGCGCATCTCTACGTTGTAGCCGACGCGACGGTGAACCTGCGCGAGATGTGCGTGGAGGTACAGCGCTCAGTCGCCCGGGCGATCCGCGAGATCCTGGGGATGAAGGTCGAGTCGGTCAACGTCCATATCGAAGACGTGCATTTCAACCAGGCGAACGCCGCGAGCTAGCCGAACGGACGGCATACGGACTTTGTTGAGCCAGGACTATCGACACCAATCGCGCAGCCTCGCGCTGCAAATGCTTTACGAATTAGATTCCACCCGGCACCCGGTTGAGGACGTCTTCAACGAGCACCTGGGGGCGTATAACGAGCAGCCGGAACTCAACGCGCTGGCCCGCCGCCTGGTGACGGGGGTGCTGGAGCACAAACAAGAACTGGACCGGCTCATCCACCGCTTTGCCCCGGAATGGCCGCTCGAACAGATCGCGCTTATCGACCGCAACATCTTGCGGATCGCGATCTATGAGATGACGATCGACCGCACCGCTCCGCTCAAGGTCGCGATCAACGAAGCCGTGGAACTGGCAAAGGCGTTCGGCGCGGAAAGCACGCCGCGTTTCGTCAACGGCGTGCTCGGCTCATTGGCCGGCCTCGTCTCGAACGGACAGGTGATAGCCGACGACGAGCCGCAACCTTCCGGCCAGGAAGACTAGCCGGAGCACCCCACGAGCCGGAAGCCATGTCCCAACATCCCGTTACCACGCCACCCGAGAAGCCCCACCCTCAGCGCTACCACACCTGGACGGTGATCCGCGGCGACGTCGACGAAACGCCGATGACGCTGCTGGAGCACCTGAACGAACTCCGTCGGCGGCTGTTCCGGTCGCTGTTCGCCCTGGTGATCGGCGTGCTGGCGTCCGCCGCGTTCACGGGCACGATCCTGCGCTACCTGATCCGGCCCTACGGCGCCGAGTTGAAGGTGCTCGGCCCGACCGAGAGCGTGGTGATGTACTTCCGCGTGGCGCTGCTGACGGGCGCGATCCTCGCGATCCCGTACATCACTCTGCAACTCTTTCTGTTCGTCGCGCCGGGCCTGACGCGCCGTGAGAAACGCTGGATCTACCTCGCGCTGCCTGCGACGACGGCCCTGTTCCTGATCGGCGTGGG
Source organism: uncultured Anaerolineaceae bacterium (assembly GCA_964526095.1). GTDB lineage: Bacteria > Chloroflexota > Anaerolineae > Aggregatilineales > Aggregatilineaceae > Aggregatilinea. Next base: position 3,814 of record CAZGLU010000315.1, read on the forward strand.
GTTCGCGTGGTTCATCATGGTGCCCACCGCGCTCAGCTTCCTGCGGGACTTCGAGAGCGGGATCTTCGAGGCGGACTGGACGGCGGAGCGCTACATCGCCTTCATCACGTCACTGCTGTTCTGGATCGGCGTGGCGTTCGAGATGCCGGTGGTGGTGTTCGTGCTGGCACGGCTGGGGCTGCTCGGGCCACGGCCCCTGATCCGCAACTGGCGGCTGGCGATCGTGCTGATCACCATCGCCGCCGCGCTGATCACGCCGACGGTCGATCCGTTCAACATGCTGCTGGTCATCGCGCCGCTGCTGGGCCTGTATGTCCTGAGCATCGGTCTGGCAGCGATCGCGTTCCCCCGGTCATTGCGTAACTGACGCGCGGACCGGCAAGATTATTTTTGGCATCTTGCAAAACTTAACAACTGAGGAGCAATACTGCATGCCTAAGACACGTGTCTTAATTATGGGGGCCGCCGGGCGCGACTTCCACAACTTCAATGTGTTCTACCGCGACAACGAGGAATACGAGGTCGTGGCGTTCACGGCGACACAGATCCCGGACATCGAGGGGCGCACCTACCCGCCCGAACTGGCCGGATCGCTGTACCCGGAGGGCATCCCGATCTACGCGGAGGAGGAGCTTGACCGCCTGATCCGCAAGCACGCGATCGATGAGGTCGTGTTCTCCTACTCCGACGTCTCGCACGAAACGGTCATGCACAAGGCCAGCCAGGTGATGGCGGCGGGCGCCGACTTCAGGCTGCTGGGGCCACGGCACAGCATGTTGAAAAGCTCGAAGCCGGTGGTGGCCGTCGGCGCGGTGCGGACGGGGTCCGGCAAGAGCCAGACGACGCGCGCCGTCAGCGACGCGCTGCGCGGGCTGGGATACACGGTCGTCGTGGTGCGGCACCCGATGCCGTACGGCGTCCTGGCGGAGCAGGCGGTCCAGCGCTTCGCCAGCTACGAGGACCTCGACCGCCACAAGGTCACGATCGAGGAGCGCGAGGAGTACGAGCCGCACCTCGACCGGGGCGTGGTGGTATACGCAGGCGTTGACTATGAGAAGATCCTGCGCCAG
>CAZGLU010000316.1:0-698 GCA_964526095.1 uncultured Anaerolineaceae bacterium
CCAGCGGCGTTACGTGCACCTCGCCCAGCAGCAGGAATGTCGCGTGCGCACCGTCCGTCATGCCGCCAGCCGTGCGGATCGCGGCCAACCCCCACGACTGTGCAGTTTCGTTGAACGCCCCCGCGCTCAGCGACGTGATCGCAGACAGGGACAGGTGTTCGCTCAGGCTGCCGAGTTCGGCGGTGTTCCCGTTGGGAAACGACACGGTCACCGGGCTGCCCCCATAGCAGATCTCTTCCTCGCCCGCCGCCTCACACCGCGTCGCAAACTCGGCCAGCGCGTTCCGCACGATCTGCGGGCACATCGTCCGCGTCGGGATAAACGCCGGCTTATCCGGCGTATCGTCGTTCAGGCTTTGCAGCAGCAGATAGACGCCGCCAGCCGCAGCCAACAGCGCCACTACGATGAACACCGCCCAGCCCCAGGCTCGCCCACCACCCTTGCGTGCGGCCACGCTTTCGGGCACCGGCGCGGGGACAGGCTCCACCGGCTCCAAAGGCATGACACTCGCCGGGCCGTCCGGCTGCGTTGCGCCCTCGCCGGGGATCGGCTTCTCGACGGTCTGGACGGCCTGCGCCTCTATACGCCGCCGTTCCAGGTCCGCGATCGTTTCCGCCGCGATCTGTTGTAGGTGCCGGGGTGTCTGCGCGGCGGTCGGCCCCATCGCCGCGATCAGGTCGTCGGCCTCGTCGGTCGCC
>CAZGLU010000316.1:708-4860 GCA_964526095.1 uncultured Anaerolineaceae bacterium
CCGTCGCATAGCGGTCGTTCGGGTCCTTCGCCATCGCCTTCAGCAGAACCTGATCGACCTCCGGCGGCACGTCCGGGTTCTCCGCCGACGCCAGCGGAACAGGGTCGCTGATGTGTTTCAGGATGACCGCCATCGGCGTCTCGGCGCGGTAGGGCGTGTGACCGGTCACCATCTCGTACATCATGACGCCGAGGGCGTAGATGTCGGCCCGGTTGTCGATCTGCAGGCCCATGCCCTGCTCCGGCGCCATGTACCCCGGCGTGCCCACCGCCAACCCGCTCGCGGTCAGCCCTTCGGTGCCCTCCAGGATGATGCGCGCGATCCCGAAGTCCGTCAGGAAGCCGTTGCCGTCCGCATCCACCATGATGTTCGACGGCTTGATGTCGCGGTGAATGACCCCCTGGCGATGCGCGTAATCGAGCGCCGAGGCGATCTGCCGCAGCAGGAACGCGGCCTCGGTGAACTGGAGCCGGTCGCGCTGGAGGATGTCCTTGAGCGTGCCCGTCGGCATGTAGCGCATGACGATGTAGGGCGGGTCATGCGCGCCGTTGTAGTCGTAGATCGGGAGGATGTGCGGGTGTTCCAGCCGCGCGATCAGCTTCGCCTCGCGTTCGAAGCGGTCCAGTGACGTGCCCTCGGTCGCGATCGCCCGGTGGATCACCTTAATGGCAACAAACCGGTCCATAGCCGGTTGCCAGGCGCGGTACACGGTGGCCATGCCGCCGTGCCCGATCTCATCCAAAATCTCGTATTGTCCTAAGCGAGAGCCTATCATCACAGGCGCCTTAGCCGTGGGCGTCGTTCGCAACGCGTGAGGAGTGTAGCACAGCTTAACCCTCTCGCCCACACCCCCGACGCGTTCCGCAGCGCGGTAAATTTAACTATTACTGCCCTTACAAATCACAGGTGTCATTTTAGCTCATTGCGAGCGGCATGACCAGTTCGCTGTCGTCCCGGATCGCCAGCCCCATCACCGGCTCGTTCGGGTAGTAGGTGATGCTCGGATAGAGGCCCAGCACGAAGCCATCATGCTCCGTGCACAGCAGCCCATCCCGCGTGCCGGTCGGCCGCCCGTAGATATCGACCATGCGCGCCACCGGCTCCCGTGCGCGGACCATCTGCCCCGGCGTGACCAGGAGGTGCACCACGCACGCCACCGGGACGCGGGGGTGCTGCACGCGCCGCACCGCATAGCCGGGGTCGATCACCGGCACCCCCGTCACAGGCTCGCGCGGGCCGGGCAGCATCCCCGCCCAGCGCAGCACGTTGCGGATACCGGCCAGGGCCGCCTCAACGTGCGCCTGATTGACGGCGTTCTGTCCGCCTAGCTCAAGCGTGATCGCCGGGATGCGGGCGGTATTCAGCGTCGCGCCGCTCAGCGAGCGGTGCAGGTTCAGGTCGAGGTATTGCTCCGAGCGATACTCCCGCACGACGGTCAGCCCCAGCGCCGCCACCATCGCCTCGATCGTGCGCTGGAGGCGCTGCGCCGCCCGGTAGTCGCGTGGGTCGCGGTAGTAGACGGGATCGAGGAAGGCAAACGGGATCGACCGGATGCCGTAGTTGTGCAGGTCGATCAGGTAGTCCGCCGTGGCGTCGATCCGTTCGAACAGCCGCCCGTAGGCAGCCTCAAGCGCGGAGTGCGGCGCAGCCTCGCGCCCGGCAGGGCCGGACGTCATGCCGGGGAACAGCCGGTTGGGGTCCTTGCCGTAGAGGTAATAGGGCACACGCCCGTTGGTCCGCAGCCCGGCAGGGTTCAGCGTCGGGATCGCGACGATCGTGCCGGAAAGCTCACGCACCAGGTCGGGCGTGATCAGGCGGTGGATCACCGCGATGCCGTCGTACTCGTTGCCGTGGATGTTGGCCGTCAGCCACAAAACCGGCTCCGCCCGCGCGGCGCCCTGCGCGATGATCACCGGGAAACTGTCCATGCCGCCGGTGGGCAGGGGCACGGCCTCAAACGCCCCGTAGGTGATCTCGCCGGGGCGGCTGGTCGCGGTACCGATCCGAATCGGAGTGCTCATATTGGGTCGAACCGCCGCTCCACTAAGCCGGACGTGGCTCTGAACCGCGCTACCCCTGCCTGGTGAGCGCGTTCGCAAGCTGGGCGCCGATCAGCTCCAGCATAAAGAGTTGGTGCTGTCCGATGGCCTGCGGTTGGACGCGCGCCGCCACCAGCACGCCGAAGCGGAAGGTCGAGCCGATCGGCACACAGGCGCCCCGTGCGAACCAGCCTTCGTCCGCGAACGGGTGCCCGCTGCCATCACCCGCCTGAAAGACGCGGCTCTGCCCGTTCCGGCTGACCCACACCGGCAGGGCGTCTGGGTCGGTCAGCTCGCGCGGCGCAGCGTCGAGCGCGTGCTGCGGCCCATCCTGCACGGCCAGCGTCAGCCGCCCAGGGTCGAATTCGTCCGCCTGATACACCGCGCCGTAATCGTAGTCCATCGACAGCACCGCCTCGACCGCCGCCTCCTGGCGTGCCCGCACCGTCTTCGTGCGGCGCAGCGCCCGTGCGAAGGCGCGCACTTGCGGCATCACGTCGGTGCGCAGCGTTTCCAGGCGGCGCTCCTCGGCCAGCCGTTTGATGCGCTTGATCAGGTCGCCGTCCTCGAACGGCGCCACCGTCACCTCGTCCGCATGGCCGGGCATGGCGAAGTCCGCCTCTTCATCGACCAGCAGGATCAGCAAGTGCGGGTGCTGCTCGCGCAGCGTGTTCACCAGGCGGTACACGTCCGCCGCGTTGTTGAGCGCGCAGTCCGCCACAAGGATATCCGTCCGCACGTTGGGATCGTCCAGGCGCTCGCGGGCTGCCGCGTCGCTGGTCACGACGCTCAGCACCATCTGACCCTCCCGGGCGAAATGCTCATGGTAACGCGCAGCGCACTGCTCGTGCGTCATGACAAGCACGTGGATAGTCCCGCCGTCCATGTTTCACCCCTGTGCCCCGCTGTGAAGTACCCCACTATCCGCCAGGCAATCCGTCCACCACCCCCGCCGGGACGCCCGTCCCGCTAATCGGCCGGGTCGCCCCGCGCCATGACGCGCGGGCTATCGCCCGGCGCTCGCGGCGACGCCTCCTCCCGTCCAGGCATCACACGCCCGCCCCGGAGGAACAAGGCGATCAGCAGCCCGGCCACACTCACGATCGCGCCCACGAACTGCAACTCCTGGATCGCCTGCACCGCCGCGTAGAACTGCGCATCCACCGACGCCTCGATCACCTCGCCGGACGCCCCCTCGGTGATCAGCTCCGGGTTGTCCTCGCGCACCAACTGGTCCACGCGCACCAGGGAATAGGTCGTCAGCGACGAGATCGCCAGCGTCATGCCGATCAGCCGCAGGATCAGGATCAGCGCCGACGCCACGCCGCGCTCATCCTCGCGTGCGTCGTTCACCACCGCCGTGCCGATCGGGGAGATCGTCAGCCCCAGCCCGATCCCGACCAGGACCATCTCAAAGCCCATGATCCAGTACGAGGTCGTGGCCTCCCAGGTAAGCCCCGCCAGCGTGAAGCCCAGGCCCGCCAGGGCCATGCCGAGCATGGTCGGGAAGCGGTAGCCGCGCCGGTCGCTGAGCCAACCGCCGGGGATCGCCGCCAGCGCCATCGGCACCGTCAGCCCCGACAGCAGGATCCCCGCCGTGTACGCCGCCCGCTGGATGTCCTGGCTCGTCGGGCTTTCGGCGCGGATGTTCACCAGCAGCGGCGCGCTCACCAGCCCGATCGCCAGACAGAAGCCCACCAGCAGGTTCGTCGCGGAGGCCGAAGACAGGTTGCGCCGCCGGAACATATCCAGCCGCAGCAGCGGGTCCCGGATGCGGGTCTCCACCCAGAGGAACAGCCCGAAGAACACCGCCGCCGCAAGCAGGAAGATCGCGCCCCGCCCGGCTGCCGCCTCGCCCAGTTCCTCGACGCTGCCTGCGCCCATCGCCGCCTCCGGGCTGGCGCCCAGCCCCAAATTGAGCGCGATCAGCGCGAGCGAGAAAAACACCGTGCCGAGCAGGTCAAAGCGCCCGGTGGCGTGCGGGCTGCGCACGTGACGCAGCGCCCACCACGCCCCGATCAGGCCGAGCAGGCTGATCGGGATGTTGATGATGAACAGCGTCTCCCACGAGGGCATCGAAATGCCGATCCCCACCCGGTCGAACGCATCCACG
>CAZGLU010000317.1:0-3748 GCA_964526095.1 uncultured Anaerolineaceae bacterium
CTCAGGGTGTGCACTCGCACTTTAGCTTCCTGTCACTATGCTGTTGTTAAGGTGCGGCTCAGTGGACGATGGGCCAGGGCAACAAAAACGCCGACGTACCTAGCGACTTCGGCGGTGGAAAAGCAGTGTGAAAACCTTGGTTTTCAGATTGCTTTGCCGATGTACGCCCCTTTCCCTATCATTCACTTGTTAGAACCGCGACACTGGTCGTATCGCGTCGTTCCGTTGAGCGTGCCAAAATCTTACCATCCTTCCAGGGGGGCGTCAAGGGCAAACCCATAAACTTTCCATTAGACATCCCCAGGCGTGGTTTGCCCCGTTACACGGGCGTGCCCAGGGCGGTAGTTACATCTCCTGGCGCCCCTGGAAGGCACGCAGCAGCGTCATCGAATCGACATATTCCAGATCGCCGCCGGTCGGCAGACCGCGCGCCAGCCGGGTCACACGGACGCCCGTCGGCACCAGTTGGCGCTGCACGTACATCGCCGTCGCGTCGCCTTCCAGGCCGGGGTTCGTGGCGATGATCACCTCGTCGATGCCACCCTTCTTGACGCGCTCGACCAGCTCGCGGATCTTCAGATCCTCCGGGCCGATGCCCTCAACGGGGGAAATGGCGCCGTGCAGCACGTGGTAACGGCCCTTGTAGGTGCCGACGCGCTCGACCGCAAGCACGTCGAGCGGATCCTCGACCAGCACGACTTCGCTCGTATCGCGCTCCGGGTCGCTGCAGATCGGGCACGGGTCCTCCTCGGTGATGTTGTAGCACACCGAGCAGTAGCGCGTCTTGGTCTTCAGGTCGGTGAGCGCCGTCGCCAGGCTCTGCGACAGGTCATCCGGCGCGCGCAGGAGGTAGTACGTCAGGCGTGAGGCCGTCTTCGGCCCGATGCCGGGCAGGCGCGAAAATGCGTCGATCAACTGGGTTACAGACTGCGGGATGGCTTTGCTCAATGCGACCTCGGTATAGCGTGGCTAACGGCCGGTGGGATGGCCGGACTCCTGCGGACAAGAAGCACCGCGACCTACGCGGGCTGCTTGCGGGGTGATGCGTGGCACGCCGCGTAGGTCGGGGATAGACGTCAGAATGAGCGCGGCGCGGATCAGCCGAACAGGCCGCCCAGACCGCCCGGCAGCATGTTGCCCAAACCGCCGGTCACGCTTTCCATGCGCTCGGCGGCGTACTGCTTGCTCTGCTCGATCGCCTGGTTGGTCGCCGCGACGAGCAGATCTTGCAGGTCGGTCAGCCAGTCCTCATCCTCCGTGTCGATCACATCCGGGTTGATCGTGACCGAGCGGATCTTCTGGCTGCCGGTGATCACCACGGTGATCGCCCCGCCGCCGGCGCTGACCTCCACCGTTTCCTCCTCCAGGGCGGCCTGGGTAGCCTCCATATCCTCCTGCATCTTCTGGATCTGCTGGAGGATCGCGCCCTGGTTCTTCATCCCGCCGGGCATACCACCGGGGCCGAACCCGCCACGTCGCTTGCTCATGCGCTTGCTCCTGGTCTTTAACTGCGTTGGCCGGTGTGAGGGTTTGCCTCGAACTTGCTCCGTATATTATACCGAATCTGAGGCGCGGCGTCCTCTTTTCGCCTCGTTTTCGCCTCGCGTGCGCTCACTCGTCGAGGGTGGTGATCTCTCCGCCCAACTCGTTGACGCCGAACGCCAGGATGTCGTCCTCGGCCAGCAGATCGCTGACCTCCGGGTTCTGATCCACACGCTCCCCGGCCACGACCACGCTGATGGTCAGCGACACGTCCATCACCTCGCGGATCGTCTCCTGTAACGCGAGGCGCTTATCCTCCGCCTCCAGCTTCGACTTAAACACCCCCTGCCTCACCGTCAGGATCAGGTGGTCGCCCTGCACCTCGCGCGGGCGGGCGTGCTCCAGCAGCGCCGGGAGTGCATGATGCCGCGTGCGCGCGGCACGCTGGATCGTGGACCACTGGGCCATGAGGTCTTGGACGCTCACCACGGGGTCCGAGGTGGGCTGAGTTGAGGTTGAGGGGGCGGCAGGCTCCGGGGCGGGCGCCGCCTTGGGCGGCTCGGAGCGGACCGGGGCGGGCAGTTCGTCCTGCGTGCGCGCCGCGGGGGTGGGCGGCGGCGGGGCGGGCGCCGGATCGGGCTGCGCCGCAACCTGGAGGCTGTCGAGGAAGGCCAGTTCCAGCGGAAGCTGCGGCTGCCAGCCGCCCTGCCAGTCCTGCACGGCGGCATTGAAGGCGCGGATCGCGGCCAGCAGCGCACCGCGCGTGGCCCGGCCCGCCTGCGCCTCGATCACGGCGCGACGCTCGGCGGGGGCATCCGCCAGATGGGACCCGGCCATCTTGAACAATAGGGTCTGCCGCAGGTGCTCGACGATCTGGCGGCCAAACTGCCGGGGGTCGGCGCCCCCGTCCACGGTGGTGTTGATGATGTCCAGCCCGCGCGCCGTGTCCCCGTCGATCAGCGCGTCGGCCAGCTCCACCACGTTCTGGCCGCTTGAGGTGCCCAATAGCTGCTCGGCCATCTCAAGCGAGATGTGCGCCGCCGGGTCCGCGATAAGCTGGTCGAGCAGGCTGATGCTGTCCCGCACGCTGCCGGTGCCCTCGCGGGCGACCAGCTCCAGCGCGGCACGGTCGATGGCGACGTTCTCGGCGGCGGCGATCTCCGCGAGATGGTCGGCCACATCAACCAGCGGCACACGGCGGAACTCGAACATCAGGCAGCGGCTCTTGATCGTAGCCGGGACCTTGGCGATCTCGGTCGTCGCGAGCACGAAGATCGCGTGGGCGGGCGGCTCCTCCAGCGTCTTGAGCAGCGCATCAAAGGCCGCGCCGGAGAAGCGGTGCACCTCGTCGATGATGTAGACCTTAAACTGGCCTTCGCTCGGCGCGAAGCCGATCTTGTCGCGCAGGTCGCGCACGTCGTCCACGCCGGTATGGGAGGCCGCGTCGATCTCGATCAGATCCAGGAAGCGCCCCTCGTTGACGGCGACGCAATAGCTGCACGTGTTACAGGGCCGCTGGTCGGGGTCGGGCGCCGTGCAGTTCACGGCCTTCGCCAGCAGGCGGGCGGTGGACGTCTTGCCCGTCCCACGCGGGCCGCTGAACAGGTACGCGTGGCGGACGCGACCCTGGCGCAGGGCGTTGCGAAGGGTGCGCGTGATGTGTTCCTGGCCGATGACGTCCTCGAACGTCTTGGGCCGCCACTTCAAATAGAGGGCCTGTGCGGGCAAGGTCTTCCTCCTATCTCGAAACAAGCTTAGTGTAGCAGGCGGGTGGGGCGTTTCCAAATCTTATTCGGGCCGTTTTTGGGGCTGCGTGTTGGCGTCGGCATGGGCCACCCTTACCATCTATACAGATGCGCTTATCACATAAATAATGGTCCGATCGGCCTGCCCCCCTTTTGGATAAGGGGGTATAATGGTAGCCAATCGACCGCATTGGACACTACGGGCAAGCGTGGGTAGCGAGCGTGTCACCGGGGTGAGCCGAGCAAGGCAGGAAGACGTTCTAAGGAGAGCTTTATGGGCAGCCTGGGCACTACCGAACTGATCCTCATTCTGGCGGTTGTCGTGATCCTGTTCGGCGTCGGGCGTGTTGCGCGGATCGGCGGCGAGATGGGTTCCGCGATCCGCGAGTTCCGCAAGGGCCTGAAGGGCGACGAGGAAGAAACCGGAACGGCGGAAGCCAAAGAGTAAGGCGGCGGACGCCGACCCTTCCGACCGTTAAACGTAAGCCCTCGGCTCGCGCGAGGGCTTTGCCAGATTAGTG
>CAZGLU010000317.1:3758-4856 GCA_964526095.1 uncultured Anaerolineaceae bacterium
AGTGGGCGATCATGGCGCAGCCAGCCTGCACGCAGGTTCGGCTGCGTTTTCATTCCGCCTTTATGCCGCCCTCATTCCGTCCCGACGACGAACGTCGCCTGGGCCACGCCGTCCGCGTCCGAGAGCGTGATCGTCTCGCCCGGCTCCCAGGCCGCGCTGTCCTGCCCCCAGTACAGGGCGGCGGGCGTGTTGGTCCCGTCGCGCGTGAAGACACGCACCCGGCTACCGCGCTGCATCCTGAACTCCGGGAAGCGGTACGCCGTCCCGTCCTCACCGGCGAGCGTCCAGCCCGCGAGGTTGAGCGGCGCGCTGTTGTTGCGCAGATCCACGGCCTCGCCATTGATCTGGCCCGCGTTCAGCACGCCCACGATCTCCACGTCAGCCGTCGCGGAGGTCGGCGGCAGGGTGACAGTGGCGGCGCGCAGTTCCAGCGGGAAGGGCGTGTGGGTGGCGGTTGGCTCCGGCGTGGGCGTGTACAGCAGACTACAGCCGGAATTGGGGATGATCAAGACCTGCCCGATCTGCAAAAGGTCGTCCTCGTCCATGCCGTTGAGCGTCAGGATCAGCCCCGGCAGCACGCCGTACTCCACCGCGATAGCGCTGATCACGTCCCCTGCCACGACGGTGTGGCGCAAACAGCCGTCATCAACGGGCGCCTCATCGTCCGCCGGGGCATCGACGGCGGCGCTCTGGGCGTCCTCGCCCGCCGGTCCGATGGTCGGGACGGGCGGCAGCAGGGCCGGGTCGATGGTCGGCAGGGGCGGTGTGGCCTGCGCGCCCGGCGCGGCGACGGCTGCCGCCTCGGTGACGGTCATGGGCGCCGGGGTGACCTCCAGCAGCGCGTCGATGGTCAACTGCTGCGCGCTGATCGTCGCAGCGTACTGGTCCGGCTTGATGTTGGCGCTGCCCGGCACAGGCGTTTCGCTGACGATGATGATCTGCGTCGGCCCTTCGAGCGGCACGACGTCGGGACGCCGCGCACGGTCGTAGGTGATCAGCAGGAACGCTACGGTGAGCGAGACCAGCACATTCAGCAGGATGAAGCCAGCCAGAACAGATCGGAAGAGCGTCGTGTAGGGAAAGAGTGTAGGATAGGGT
>CAZGLU010000318.1:0-4576 GCA_964526095.1 uncultured Anaerolineaceae bacterium
CCACCTGATCCAGGAGGTGTTTGCCGGTCAGGGCGTCACCGCCGAGCAGTTCACCATGATCGGGGGCGGATCGCAAAACGAGCTGCTCTTGCAGATCTGCAGCGACGTCTTCCAGAAGCCGCTGCTGCACGGCATGTTGAAGACGGGCGCGACGTCGTTTGGCGCTGCGATCGCCGGAGCAGTCGGGGTCGGGGTGTTGGGCAGCTTCAGTGAAGCGCGGGCCTGGCTGTCGGAGGCCCAGATCGTCCACCCGGACCCCCGCATGGCCGAGGTTTATCTTCCGCTGTACGAGCAATTCCAAGTCGCGTATCGCCTCCTGGAACCGTTGTTCCAGGGGAAGCAGTCATAACTGGGACAGATAGGAGCCTAGCATGTCTGACTTTAGAACACGGCCCATTCCTTCCGAGCAGCCGCCGATTGAGGTCATCGAACGCCCCTGGGGCGGGTTCAAGCAGTACGCGCACAACCGCGAAGTCACGGTGAGCCTCATGACGGTGAATGCGGGGCAGCGGCTGAGCCTTCAGCGGCACACGGCACGCGCCGAGTTGTGGGTTGTGCTGGACGACGGGGCCAAAGTGGAAGTCGATGACAAGGTGTTCTACCCGAAAGCGGGCGAGGAGATCTGGATCCCGGTGATGGGCAAACACCGGCTGTCCAGCCTCGGCGGTCCCGTGCGCGTGCTGGAGATCGCGTTTGGCAACTGGCAGCAAGCGGACATCGAGCGGTTTGAAGACGACTATCATCGTCCGGCTGACGGGGAGTAGTCATGGCGCACTCGAATTCGTGGCGGAAGACCTCGCAGCACCTCCTGCCACTCAAGCACACACCAACGCCGGAAGGTGTCTACGACATCTATCCAAGCTTCCCGATAGGGTCCGGCCTGATTAAACACGGATTCGATGCCCTGGCCAGCCAGTTGAGCAAGGCGACGCACGTCATCATCGATGGGTACGTAGGCGTATTCTGGGAAGACTTCCGCGAGCGGCTCGACCGGGCGCTGAAAAAGCAAGGGGTTGAGGCCAACTGGGTCGCGGTGGATCAAGCCCTGCGCCCGCAGCAGGAGATCCAGGCGCTCGTGGAGCCGTTCCTGGGCGGCGACGACCCGCTGTTTGGGACCAAGTTCACCGGGACGCTGCTTGACTTCTTCGACCGCGAGCAACTGGCGCGCTTGCAGCCTTCCGCGGACGCAAAGCTGAACGTGATCTACGGGTGCGGCGCGGTGCTTGCGAACTGGGAAGGTCTGCTGGTCTACGTAGACCTGCCCAAGAACGAGATCCAGTTCCGTTCGCGGGCGGGCAGCATCTGTAACCTGGGCGCACGCGAACCGGCCGACCCCAAGGCGATGTACAAGCGCTTCTACTTCGTGGACTGGGTCGCCCTCAACCGGCTTAAGGCCGAGCTAACCCCGCGCATCGATCTGATCGTCGACGGACAGCGCCCGAATGACCCGGCGCTGATGACCGGGGATGCGCTCCGGGCCGGCCTGCGCGAGATGTCGCGCAACTATTTCCGCGTCCGCCCGTGGTTCGAGCCGGGCGCATGGGGCGGCCAGTGGCTCAAGAGGCACATCCCCCAGTTGCCGCAGGATGTCCCGAACTACGCCTGGTCCTTCGAGTTAATCGTCCCTGAGAACGGCCTCCTGTTCGAGAGCGACGGCCAACTGCTCGAAGTGTCCTTCGACTTTCTGATGTACTTCGACTATCGAGCCGTCCTGGGGACGTATGCCGACAGCTTCGGGTTCGAGTTCCCGATCCGCTTCGACTACCTGGACACGGTCGAGGGTGGGAACCTGTCGGTTCAGTGCCACCCGAGCATGGAGTACGTCCGAGAGCAGTTCGGAGAGACCTTCACCCAGGACGAAACATACTACCTGCTGCACGCGGAACCCGGCGCACGCGTCTTCATCGGGTTTCAAGAGGACATCGATCCCGGCGCATTCCGGCATGCCCTGGAACAGAGCGCCCGGAACGGCGGAACGGTCGACGTCGATCGATTCGTCTATTCGAAGTCGGTCCAGAAACACGACCTCATCCTGATCCCGAACGGGACCATCCATTGTTCCGGCGAGGGGTCGGTAGTCCTGGAGATCAGCGCGACGCCCTACATTTTCACGATGAAGATGTACGACTGGGCGCGATTGGACCTGGACGGCAAACCGCGCACGCTCAACATCGAGCGGGCCTTCGACAACCTGAACTTCGAGCGCAAGGGGCAGCGCGTTCAGGAGGAGCTGATAGCCCATCCGGTTACGCTGCGGCAGGGTCCGGGCTGGCGGATCATTCACCTGCCCACCACGCCCGTCCATTTCTACGACATTCACCGCATGGAATTCGGGACGCAGCTCGAGGTTTCCACGGAAGGCTCGTGCCACGTGCTCTGCCTGGTCGAGGGCGATGCGATCCTGTTGCAGACGGCGAATGGGTACCAGCAGCGCTTCAATTATGCCGAGACGTTCGTCGTACCGGCTGCCGCCGGGCGGTACCGGCTGCTCAACCTGGGACCCGGAATGGCGAAGGTGGTCAAGGCTTTCTTGAAGCGCGGACTCGACGACTATGTAAATCCGGACCGTTGACCGACTCCAATCGGCAGTCCAGAGTTCGTTGTAGCTATTCGGAGCAGCTCTGATAGAACGATCCGCCGCCAAGCCGGTTGAGTTACCACGATGCAGGTGTTGCGGTTACGGCACTATCGTCATAGGATACAACGCACTCTAATGTGAGGATGATAAGGTGGGTGAACCAAGTATGCTTCCGGCAGAGCGGCTCAGGGCAATTCTGGCAGACATACTCTCCAAGGGTTCGGGCACCATCACCGAACTGAGCGAGAAGTATGGTGTTTCAGAAATGACGATCCGACGGGACCTGAAGACCCTGGAAGAACAGGGGTACATTCAGCGTACACACGGCGGGGCGATCAACGCGGGCACATCACCGATAGAGCCTCACCATGAACTCAAGATGCGCCGACATGGCAGCCAGAAAGAAGCTATCGCCCGCTTCGCAGCCAAGCACTTCGTGCAAGAGTCAGACATCATCATCCTCGAGGGCGGCACAACCATCGAGGCGATGCTGCCGCATCTGGCACAGTTCGAGACGTTGACGATCATGACGAACAGCCTGTTCACCCTGAACGGCCTCAAAAATAACGCCTGCAATCATACGATCATCAGCAGCGGCGGCATGTTGAGAAGCGTGTCATTCACCTTCGTAGGCCCACTTGCCGAGCAGACCTTTCAGGCGTTCAACGCGAAGAAAGTCTTCCTGTCTGCGACGGGCTGGACCCGCGAAGTCGGCTTTAGTGATCCCGGAATGCTGGACACCCAGGTGAAAAAGGCCATGATCCAGGCAGCCGAGCAGACCATTATCTTGCTGGACTCAAGCAAGTTCGGCGTCACGTCGCTGACCACGTTTCTTGGCCCGTTCAGCGCCGATGTGCTGATCACGGACCCGGGTGCGCCCAGCGAGATTCTCCGCGAGCTTGAGGAACGGGGCGTCCAAGTCTGCGTGGCGAGTTGATGGTGCATGGGCGGAATCACGATTGGGGATACAACCATATCTCGGGGTACAAGCCGTTGTTTAAGAAGACTTGACCGAAGCTTTGAGAGGACAACTAAATGAGCGGTCTATCACATCGCGAGCGCGTGTTACTCGCCTTCGAGCATCAGGAAGCAGATCGCGTTCCGATCGATTTCATGGGCAACGCGTCCATGATCCTTGACGACACGTACTTCCGGCTGCGGGACTACCTGGGCATTCAAGGGGACATCCCACCCGTACGCGAAGGGACGACGGCAAATTACTATGACGAGCGCATCCTCGACGCGTTCGACGTGGACTTCCGGCGCCTCTTTCTGCCAGCCCACCCCGGTTTCTACAAGTACCATGCCGACGGGACGTTCACCGATGCGTGGGGGATGGTCTGGCAGAAGAACGGGATATACGTGAACTGCATCCACAGCCCCCTGGCCGACGCCGACATCGATGGCGTCGCAAACTACGCCTGGCCCGAACCGGAGGCGCTGTGGCACACGCAGGGGTTGAAAGAGCTTGCGGAGCACAAATTCAAGACGACCGACCATGCCCTGGTCGCGCGCAACCCGATCACATGGGGCTTCCTTGACCTGGGGTGCCGGCTGCGCGGTATGGAACAATTCCTGATGGACCTGGCGCTTAACCCGGAGATCGCTCGCCTGCTGCTCGACGGGGCGCTGCAAGTCTATCTCAAGATCTACGATATGTTCCTGGAGGCCGTCGGCCCGTACGTGCAGATGGTCGAGACCGCCGACGACCTGGGCACGCAGCGGAGCCTGCTCATCTCGCCGGACACTTACCGGGAGTTCTTCAAACCCGCCCAGAAGCAGCTCAACAGCCTGATCAAGGACCGCGCGCCGAACGCCAAGATCTTCTTCCACTGCGACGGCGCCATCACCAAGCTGATCCCCGACCTGATCGAGGCGGGCGTCGAGGTGCTCAACCCCGTGCAGCCCTCGGCTAAGGGGATGGAATCGGAAGATCTAAAGCAGCAGTTCGGCGGCCAGATCATCTTTCACGGTAGATCGGAAGAGCGTCGTGGAGGG
>CAZGLU010000318.1:4586-4850 GCA_964526095.1 uncultured Anaerolineaceae bacterium
TTCCGATCTGGCCCCAGGAAGGGACTGAGGAGGAGATCCGCGCCGAGGTCCGGAAGCGCATCGACGCGCTGGCTCCGGGCGGGGGCTATATCCTCTCCACGTCCAACGTGATCGTCGATCCGCCCTTGGAGAACATCATCGCGCTCTTCGACGAAGCGCGCTCCTACGGCCGCTACCCCATCGTGCGCGAGATGGAGACGCCGGTCCCCTGAGCGTACCGGGAAAGACATACCTCCCGCCGGAGCGGTCCTGAGGAACGCCCCG
>CAZGLU010000319.1:0-4848 GCA_964526095.1 uncultured Anaerolineaceae bacterium
GATAATGAGCGGTGACTGGAGTTCAGACGTGTGCTCTTCCGATCTATCCTGCTCGGCTTCTCGCAGGGCGCGTGCCTGGCGCTCGAATACGTCGCGCGCCACGCGCGGCGCTATGGGGGCGCCGTGGGCCTGAGCGGCGGGCTGATCGGTCCGGACGGCACACCGCGCGACTACGCTGGCTCGCTGGACGGCACGCCGGTCTTTCTCGGATGCAGCGACGTCGATCCGCACATCCCGGCGGCGCGGGTGGACCATACCGAGGCGGTGCTGAGCGGGCTGGGCGCGCGCGTGGACAAGCGCATCTACCCCGGCATGGGCCACACGATCAACCGGGACGAGCTGGACGCCGTGCGCGCGATCATGCGGGCGCTGCTGGCCGGTGGGGCGACCTCGTAGCTGAGGCAGTTGGATTAACTGAGGGGGATATATGGATTCGGAGTTGCAGACACAGGAAGCAAGCTCGCTGGCGCTGCCAGCCCTGCACGTCGTCGGGATCGCCGGGAGCCTCCGGCGCGACTCGTACAATCGGGCGCTGCTGCGGGCGGCGCAGGAGTTGGCCCCCGCCGCGCTGACCATCTCGGCCTTCGACCTCGCGCCCATCCCGCTGTACAACCAGGATCTTGACCGGGATGACACGCGCCCCCCGGCGGTCGAGCGCTTCAAGGCGGCGATCGCGGACGCCGATGGGCTTTTGATCGCCACGCCGGAGTTCAACCACAGCGTCCCCGGCGTGCTCAAGAACGCGCTCGACTGGGCATCCCGCCCGGCGGGGCGCTCACCGCTGGAGGGTAAGCCGGTCGCGATCATGGGCGCGACGGGCGGGCTGTGGGGCACCGTGCGCGCGCAGGACGAGCTGCGCCACGTCCTGGCCGCGACCGCTTCCCTGGTGATGCCGCGCCGCCCGGAGATCCTGGTCGCGCAGGCGCGCGACAAGTTCGACGCCGATGGGCGGCTGGTGGACGGGCCGACACGGGACCTCCTGGCCCAATTCCTTGAGAACTACGTGCGCTGGCTCGTCCGGTTAGGCGCGGGCGCGCCGGTAGCGGATGCTTTGGCGTCGTCCGGCCTGCGTGGGGCGTAGTGAGGGCCGCCATGCTGGAACAGCGAACGCTCGGCCGGTCCGGCCTGCGCGTGACACGGATCGGGCTGGGGCTGGCGGCGCTGGGACGCCCCGGCTACATCAACCTCGGGCATGCCGAGGACCTGAACCGTGAGTACGACGTCGAGGCAATGCAGGCCCGGACTCATGCGGTGCTCGACGCGGCCTGGGATGGCGGCGTGCGCTACTTCGACGCAGCGCGGTCGTATGGGCGGGCCGAGCAGTTCCTCGCGGCGTGGCTGGCGGCGCGTGGGATCGCCCCGGAAGAGGTCACGGTCGGCTCGAAGTGGGGCTATACCTACACCGCCGGGTGGCGCGTTGACGCGGACAAGCACGAGGTCAAGGAACACTCGCTGGACGTGCTGCGCCGCCAGCGCGCCGAGAGCGACGCCCTGTTGGGGGCGCACCTGGACCTGTACCAGATCCATTCCGCCACGCTGGACAGCGGCGTGCTGACGGATCGCGCGGTGCTGGCCCAACTCGCCACGTACCGCGCGACCGGGTTGGCGATCGGGCTGACGCTCAGCGGCGCAGGGCAGGCCGATACGCTGCGGCGCGCGCTGGATGTGCGCGTGGACGGCGCGCCGCTGTTCGACGCGGTGCAGGCCACCTGGAACCTGCTGGAGCCGTCGGTCGGCCCGGCCCTGGCCGAGGCCCACGCAGCCGGGATGGGCGTGATCGTCAAGGAGGCGCTGGCGAATGGGCGGCTGACGTCGCAAAACGAGGACCCGGCGTTCGCGTCGAAGCGCGCGCGCCTGGAACACTGGGCGGCGGCGCACGGCGTCGGGATCGATGCGCTGGCGCTGGCGGCTGCCCTCGCGCAGCCCTGGGCGGACGTGGTGCTCAGCGGCGCGGCGACCGTCGAGCACGTGCGCTCGAATCTGCGGGCGGCCCAGGTCACCCTGGAGCCGGATGCCCTGGACGACCTCGCGGACCTGGCCGAGCCGCCGGAGGTCTATTGGGAGACGCGCAGCCGCCTGCCGTGGAATTAGCCCGCATATAGCCGGGGATGCCTGACCCATCGGTTCCGCCGGGCGACCGAAATTGCCTCTTTTTCCATCAGAAGTCTTGATCTCAGGATTTATTTCCCATATAATCGTGTGAAACGATTTGTGAAACGTTAAAGTAGCGTTATTGCACCCTGGAAACCTTTTGCATGTTTTCTAAAGTTACTTTACGCGATGTTGCGGTACGCGCCGGTGTGTCGGTGACGACCGTCTCGAATGTCGTGCGCGGCTGGCCCTACATCTCCGAAGAGACGCGCATGAAGGTCGAGCAGGCCATCGACGAGCTGGGATATGTCCCGCACCGCATGGCTCAGGGCCTGCGCACCGGCCGCACCCAGGTCATCGGCTTTGTAGTCCCGAACCTCGCCAACCCCCATTTTGCGTCGATGGTCGGTGCCGTTGAAGACATCGCGTGGGCGCGCGACTACAGCGTGCTGGTGTTCAACACCCATGAGGACGAAACCCGCGAAGTTGACTGTATCCGGCGCGTCGTGAACGGCTGGGGCGACGGCTTGCTGATCGTCCAGGCCGCCCAGTTCCCCCGAACCTCGCTCCTGCTCGAAACCCTGAAGCTGCCCGTCGTGGCGATTGACCGCGTTGCGACGGATTACGAAGGCCCGTACTGTAAAGTGGATAACGTCGCGATCGCGCGGCTGGCGGTGCAGCACCTCTATGACCTCGGCCACCGTCGTATCGCGCACCTGAGCGGGCCGCAGCGCGCGCTGACCGCGTCCACGCGGTTGGCCGCCTACCAGGAGGTCATGCACGAGCTGGGCCTCCCCGATCATTACGTGTCGTCGAACGCGGGCCTGTGGAGTCCAGAGGAGGGTTACCGTGCGATGCAAGAGCTGTTGAAGCAGCGCCCCCGCCCTACAGCCGTGTTTTCCAGCAATGACAGCCTGGCGATCGGGGCGGCGCATGCCATTCGTGAGGCGGGTTTGCGCGTGCCTGAAGACGTGTCGATCGTCGGTGTGGACGACCTCGACCTGAGCCGCTTCCTGAACCCACCGCTTACAACGGTGCAGCAGCCCGTCGCCCAAATGGCGCGGATCGGCATCGACATGCTGCTGCGCCTGATCCGGGATGAGCCGCTCGACACGCCTCACATGACGCTTTCACCGAGCCTGATCGTTCGTGCCTCCACCGGGCCATGCCAGTAAGGACGATAGAGAATGGAACAACCAGTCCTGCTCCAGATGGAGCATATCAGTAAAGCGTTCGTCGGCGTTCAGGCCCTGGACGACGTCTCATTCGATGTCCGCCGTGGGGAGGTCCACGGGCTGCTCGGTGAGAACGGCGCCGGGAAATCGACGCTGATCAAGGTGCTGTCCGGCGTCTACCGGCCTGACAGCGGCCGAATCGTGTACAATGGGAAGGAGATCACGGTCTCCAGCCCGCAGCAGGCGCAGCGCCTGGGCATTGTGACCATCTACCAGGAGTTTAACCTGATCCCCAGCCTGACCGTCGCCGAAAACATCCTGATCGGCCGCGAACCGGGTCCCGGTAATTTCGTGGACTGGGGCCAGATGCGCCGCCAGGCCCGCGAGGTGATGCGCCGCCTGGGGATCGAACTTGACCCGATGCGGCTGGTCCGGACGCTCAGCGTAGCCGAGCAGCAGATGGTCGAGATCGCGCGCGCGCTGTCCATGGAGTCGCAACTGATTATTATGGACGAGCCGACTGCCGCGCTCAGCGAGCATGAGGTGGATCAACTGCTGAAGATCGTGCGTGACCTGCAAGCGCAGGGCATCAGCATCATCTTCATCACGCACCACCTGGAGGAAGCGCAGCGGATCTGCAACCGCGTGACCGTGCTGCGGGATGGCCGCCTGGTCGGTACGGAAAACATCGAGGATGTGACGCTGAACGACATCATCCGTATGATGGTTGGCCGGTCGCTGGAGGACCTGTTCACCCGCCAGCACCAGCATAAGGTGGGCGAGCCTGCCCTGTGCGTGAAAGGCCTGTCCCGTACCGGCAACGCACGTAACCCCAACGCCATCTTCCTCCACGACATCAACCTGACGGTCCACCGGGGCGAGATCCTCGGCGTGGCCGGGCTGGTGGGGGCCGGGCGCACGGAACTGGCGCGGGCCATCTTCGGCGCGGACCCGATCACCAGCGGCACGATCGAGGTTGAGGGGCGCCCGGTACAGATCAAGTCCCCCCGTGATGCGATCCAGTACGGCATCGGGCTGGTCCCCGAAGACCGCAAGCAGCAGGCGCTGTTCCTGGCGCTGGCGGTGCGGCACAATATGAGCATGACCGCGCTGAAGAAGCTGCTGCGCTGGGGGATCTTCGTGCGGGAGGGCCAGGAGGAGGACCTCGTGGCGCGCTACCGCAAGGCACTCAACATCAGCATGGCCAGCCCGGACCAGCGCGTGCGCAACCTCAGCGGCGGCAACCAGCAGAAGGTCGTGCTGGCGCGCTGGCTGGCGCTCAGCCCGAAGGTGTTGATCGTGGACGAGCCGACACGCGGCATCGACGTGGCGGCCAAGGCCGAAGTGCACCAGCTTATGGACGAGATGGCGCGCAACGGGATCGCGATCATCATGATCTCGTCCGAGCTACCGGAAATCCTGAGTATGAGCGACCGCATCATCACACTTCGTAACGGTCGTCTGACGGGCGAATTCACGCGCGCAGAAGCCACCGAAGAGAAGTTGATGCAAGTTATGGCGCTTGAGCAAGAATCAGATCGGAAGAGCGTCGTGTAGGGAAAGAGTGTAGGATAGGGTGGGG